>CAIKID010000001.1 GCA_903827345.1 uncultured Actinomycetes bacterium
ATGACGCTGCGCCCCTGGGCGACGAGTAAACCCCAATCTGCGGCAGGAGGTTGTGCTCCCAGACCAATGAATGCCAATGAGCCGGCCGCCAAAATAACAGTTCCCAGATCCGCGGCGAATTGAATAATTAAAGGCGAGGTTACTTTGGGCAGCAAATGGCGGAAGATGATTCTCTTTCTAGAAACGCCCATCGACTCTGCAATTTCTACGAAGGGCCTTAATTTCACGAAGCGCGCTTCATTCCTAATGAGTCGGGCGTACCAAGGCCACCAAGAGATCATCAGGGCGATGAGTGAATTTTTAAGTCCGGGACCCAGTAGCGATACGGCAACGAGGGATAGCAGCAGGGGAGGGAACGATAAGAAGAGCGAACTTACATTCATGATGGCGTTATCGATCCAGCCTCCGAAGAAGGCGGCCAATAAACCAAGAACGGTCCCAACGAGTGCGGCAACGATCACGACGAGGAGTGAGGTAAAGAGGACGGATCGCGCGCCGTACATCAACCGACTTAACAGATCGCGGCCTAACTCATCTGTTCCAAGCCAATGAGCAGCCCCTGGACCGATATGGACATGATCAACGTTGGGAGTCCCAGAACCTTCTTCAGGATAGGGCAAGACCCATTTCCCTAGGATCGCTACCAACGAGAAGATAGTCAGAATTGTTACGGACAATGCGGTCCAGATATCTGACCGCAGATAGATGAACCCCTTTTTGATCGCGGTAATCACAACTTCACCCGCGGATCCAACTTGGCATAAATGATGTCGACGAGGAAGTTGATGAGCAAGTAACCAACTGCTCCCAATATCGTTATTCCCATGATTGCTGGGTAATCGACGCTGATAAGCGAGTTAGCTGCAAACCCTCCGATACCGGGCCAGCCATAAACTTGTTCGACAAAAAACGTTCCGGTTATCAGGTAGGCGGTAGAAAGTCCTGTGACGGTTATGACAGGTGGAATTGCATTCTTGAGGGCCAGTTTGAAAAGGATGAGCCGCTCTGAAATCCCATTTGCTCTCGCGACATTTATATATTCCTGCCCCAACACTTCGAGAAGATTGCCACGTGACATCCTGGCGATAAGTCCGAAGCTATATGCAGAGAGCGTAAGCGCGGGCAGGACCATATGCTTAAGGCCGCTGGTGAGCGCGGTGAAGTTGCCGGTTATCAGTGAATCAAAGAGCGGAAACCCGGTTATATGGTGAATCGGATTTGTGAATTTAATATCGATATCGAACTCTCCGGTAGCGGGGAAGATGTGCAATTTGCCGACGAAGAGCAGTTGGAGCAGAAGTCCTAGCCAGAAGGCGGGAACTGAAATTCCGGCAATCGCGGAGATGCGAATAAAGGAACTGGCAAAGCCCTTAGGTTTTCTCGCGGAGATGATTCCGCAGATGATGCCAAGGAGCAGAGCAAAACCAACGGCAAAGAAGATCAATTCGAGGGTGGCGGGAAGCCTGTGAAGTATCTCTGAAAGAACAGATTGTTTTGTGGAGAGGGAGTACCCCCAGTTGCCCTTGAGCATATCGCGCAGGTACTTGAAATATTGGATCGGAAGCGGTTGGTCAAGTCCCAGCAATGTACGAACCTTCTGCTCATCCGCAGCTGTCGTCTTGCCACCTATATAGGCCAGAGCAGGATCATTAGGGACAATCCGAGAGAGGAAGAAGGTAAAAAAACTCGCGGCAAAGAGCACTAGGAAAGCAGAAGAAATTCTCTTCCAGATAATGCGCAGCAACGTAACCCCTATTTTGAACTAGTTGAAAAGGATGGGAGCGAACCAATGATTGATTCGCTCCCTCCTTTTTCTCATGGGTTTGATGGAAAGCTAATTAACCAACCAATTTAATGCCAGCGAAGAACGCTGTAAATGGATAGTTAATGTTGTACTTTGGAATCGACAATCTACGTGGAACAACAGTTACCTGTGCTTCGTCGTAGAGATAGATTCCAGGAGCTTCTGTATAGAGCATATTCATGGCTTGGCTGTACATCTTTTGAGCTCCAGCCTTGTCCGAACCACTCAATACAGCCGCATCATCAACCAAGTTGTCATAGGTTGTGTTCTTCCAATAACTGAGGTTAAAGAAAGGCTTCGTACTGCTATGGAATAGTGACCACAGGTTATCTACGCCTGCATCACTATACGTTGGCCAGTATTTAACAATGAAGATATCTTGCGCATTTGCAGGATCCTTCTTTGCCGCGGCCCACTGCTGATTAAATAGGATTGCTTGTACATCAGCTTTGATTCCGATCGAAGCGAAGGCACTGGCAATCAATGGAACGAAGCGAGCCTCAGCAGGATTCTCAGATGCATAAGTGATCTTGAGCGAAAGATTCTTCACGCCAAGCTTTGCGAGCAGAGATTTAGCTGTTGCTAATTGCTTCTTGTACTGCGGGATTGCTGGATCGTATGGATAGATTCCAGCTGGAACAGGACCATGGGCCTGAGTTCCGTAGCCTTGACCACCGATCTTTACGATATCCGTATATGGAATCGCCATTGATAGCGCAGCGCGAACCTTTGGATTGTTCAGCGGAGCGCGCAGGGTGTTGAAATATCCAACGTAGTTGAATGGAGATTTGTACACGTTTATTGCATATTTACCGGTGTGCTTCAGGTTGGCAACGCTAGTCAGCGGAATGGTTGTTGCCCAATCAACTTGACCAGATGTCATCATCTGTTGTGCAGTAACAGCATCAGGTGTGATCAAGGCATCGACGATTGGGTATGTAGGTTTGGTTCCCCAATATCCGGTATATGCAGAGAGCACTACCTCGCTACCAGCGGTGTAACTCTTGATCGTATATGGTCCGCTACCGCCATCAATTCCTGAATCATAATATTTGGAATTAGCGATCCCTGCGGCTAGAGCTTTAGGACTTATGACCCATGCTCCATACGTTGATGAAGCGATGAGGTCCATCGGTGCGGAGTAGGCCAAATTCATGACGAGGGTATCTGCGCTAGGCGCAGCGAAGGTTTTTACAGGTGCCCAAATGAAACCAGCGCCGCCATCTTTCGCAGATTCATCAAAGCTAGCTTTTACCGCGGCTGCGGTGACAGCAGTTCCATCATGGAAAGTAGCTCCAGAACGAATTTTAAATGTCCAGGTCTTGCCATCGGTGGAGTGTGTCCACGATGTTGCTAAACCAGGGGTGTATTCAGTTGCCGATCCATCAGCATTTTTCCAGAGGAGGGGCTCGTAAATGTTTGGCATATAGAAAGCTTCAGTGGAGAAGGATTGGATTGGGTCCCACGTAGTTACTGCGGCAGAAGTTGCCACTTTGAATACTGCGGTATTTGATGCTCCAGATGCCATTTGAGGAACCGCCAATGCGGTTGCGCCTAAAACGATGCTCGAGATAAGGGCAAACGTCTTTCGGGATGAGGGACTACTACTCTTTATTTTCATTAAAGACCTTTCTCTCTCTAAGTGAATCAATCGAACGAATCAACAGATCCGAAAGGGCGCCATTGAGTTGGGACGAGCCTATGCCTGCCGTGTATGCCTTACTAGTGACACTATGGCGCTTTCCTATGCCTTCTAGGCATAATAGGTATGTGGATTTGCGACTGATTGGCTACTTCTTGAAGATCCATGAGTGCGGATCGCTCTCGGCGGCGGCGAAAGAGTTGCATGTGGGGCAGCCTTCGTTGTCGCGACAGTTGCGCCGATTGGAGCGGGAGTTGGGGGTTGTTCTCTACACATCTGGCCCCGGTATGAGCATTACCGCCGCTGGCGTCAGCTTCGTTCCCATCGCCCAAGATCTGCTCAATCGCGCTAGACAGGCGAAAATAAAAGTGACCTCTCTGAAAGATGAGCTTGGTCCGCGTCTGATTATCGCCGGACCCCCAACGACGGTCTCGGATGTCATAGCGCCCTTCATCGCGAATTCGGGGGAGAGCGGATTGCTCGCCAATATTCGCGAGTCTTTACCCAACGCCGTTTATAAGGAATTGGAGCTAGGTCGCGCCGATATCGTCGTTGGGACTAGCCCTCCTCCATCACATTTGACCTCGATTGTCTTGGGATCCGCGCCTATCTGGGCGCAAGTTCCTAAGGATCATGAATTAGCGCATCGAAAGAAGTTGGATGTCAAAGAAATTGCGCAGTATCCGATAGCCATCGTGGATGACAATCACAACGTTCGCCGAGTCTTTGACGATGCGTTATCCCAAGGGGGAATGTCGGTAGATGTCGCATTTGAAACTCAATCCTCGCACGCCTCACAGGCGCTCGCCGCTGCGCATAGGGCGATTTGTATTTCATCTGATGATCCTCGGTACGGGCTTATACCGATACCTATTCAATACACGGGCCGGAGTAACAAGATGGAAATTACTCTTTTTGCAGCGTGGGATCCAAAGCATTATGCCGTGGAGCATATTCAGGCAACCGCTCAAGCACTGCGCGTGTTTTATAGTGCACGCTCGCAAGGAGAGCATCTCAGCATAAAACTAACTTCTAAATAGCATATCTATTATCGAAAGGTTACCCCATACTTACAAAATTCCAAGGAAGATGAGGGGTGTTGAAAAATGAACGAACAAAAAATCAACCGATGAAGCGGACATACTTACGCCCACTTTTAGTTCTTGTGCTCTTTCTAACTCTCTTCTCTTACCCCACAACAAGCGTTGCAAAGACCCTGCATCAACCCTCCTTCCTCTTTGTTGGGGGAAGCAGGCAGGTGATAGTTGATATACCGGCCGGGTATCTAAAGGGGAAACCAGCTCCGCTATTGATTGATCTGCATGGATACATGGGCAATGGGATCAGCGAAAAAGGATTTTCCAGGTTACAGGCAGCAGCAGCGAGCCATTCAATTGTCTACGCCGCACCTGATGGTTCGGTTGATCTCAATGGCGACAAATTTTGGAACGCCTCAACCACGTGCTGTAATTTCTATAAGAGTAAAGTCAATGATGCCGCTTACATTAAATCTCTCATCAAGGAGATCTCGGCCAAGGTCTCCATCGATCCCAAAAGAATCTACCTTTTCGGGCATTCCAACGGGGATTTTATGGTTTATAAATATGCGTGTACCTACCCAAGTACCATCGCAGCAATCGGGGGGATTGCCGGGGCGATGAATATCAAGCCTGCAGCATGTACCGTGAAAGCCCCGATGAACGTCCTACATATTCATGGAACCAGCGATGAGGTGGTGAATTACGATGGGGGATTTATGTATAAGAATCAGTATCCATCGGTAAAGGAGACAATCGGCCAGTGGTTAGCTATCGATCAGTGTTCATCGCCACCTGTTGTGGGTAACCCTTTCGACATAGTCGTAGATCTACCAGGAGCGGAAACAACGCCAACGAAGTACACCTGCCCTACATCAACTGTTGAGCTTTGGACTATCGCCGCTGGATTACATCGTCCAGTTTTAGATTGGAATTTCGGCAATCGGGTAATTGATTGGTTCTTAGCCCATCCGCGTAAGTGATCGCAGGGAAGCTTTAGGGAGTTGGGATATACCGCGCGGCGCTCCATGAAGGGCCGAGCTCTTGTAGATCGGTATTCACATTCCCATAGAGCGTATCGATGTTGTAATTCTTCTTATTCGCCAGGTCGGCAACCATGAGGTTGTAACCACCCTTAAAAATTGTGTAGTCACCTGAGGTTAAGAAGATGTACTTTGCTCCATTTTGATACGGGTAAGAATCGGATGAGTCGAATTGGCGGCTGTTAAAAAAGAGCGGCTGCGGTTTAGCTCCGTTGTAATAACCCCAATAAATGCCATCGTGTTGACTAAATTGCACTCGAGTAAAGAGAAAGCGCTTGGCGTCGACGCCAATGGGGTAATACGAAGAGATGCCAGGTGGATTTACCATCTGTGTAGTGACGCCGTTCTTCAAAAGATAGATCTGCCCACTTCGCTCAAAGAGGAGTCCAAGTCCGTCAGGCGTGTAGTACGGCATCGATGATTCTGGAAGTCCAGTTGTTAAATAGGTTTTGTCGCCTCCCGTAAGAGTCATGGTCGCAAGAACGCCATCCTCTTTGTATGCGATGTGAATTCCATCGGGGGAGAACTTTGGATCTTCATCTCTCTTGCCGTTTGGGCCGGTGAGGTCGATCGGATCGGCCCACTGCGTTCCATCCCAGTGGCTGACGAAGACATCCCACTCCTTGGTAGTAGATGTGGCGGGAGAACCCATGAAGGTTATGTATTGGCCATCGGGAGAGGGATGGGCATTGATCGGGGAGAGCACCGTGGTCCAGTTCTTGTTGATCTGGGTCAATTTTGCGTTGACCAAGTCCAGGCTCCACATGGTGGCATCCCACTTTTGGTAGCTGCTGTAGCGGTGAAAAAAGAGCGTGCCAGCCAGGTGAGGTAAGGCGACCTTCTTGGGGGCTGGTTTTGCGGCAGCAATTGAGGGGGAGGCGCTCGCGCCTAGAGCGATGGTCAGAGCCGCAGCGGTGGCGCAGAGGGCAATACGACTCTTCATATATAACATTTTAGACACTCTTTCTAAAATAACTCTCTTTTTGTTGACTTACCTCACATTATCTGTAAGGTAACCTAACACAAAGCGGTAGGTTTCCTAACACAACCCAGAGTGGGTCTTGTGCTCTTACCAAAGTAGTGAAGTG
This sequence comes from uncultured Actinomycetes bacterium, assembly GCA_903827345.1. GTDB lineage: Bacteria > Actinomycetota > Actinomycetes > Nanopelagicales > Nanopelagicaceae > PALSA-747. Next base: position 6,615 of record CAIKID010000001.1, read on the forward strand.
GAGTTGTAGATGAGAAAGAAAGCCCTGCTAGCTTCTTTGACAGGAGCAATGGTCTTAATCGGAGGCTTGGTTGGCGTCGCAGTTCCAGCCAACGCTGGCGCTCGAAATGTCGTGATCTGGTCCAGTTTCAACGGCACAGGACTCGACCTGTGGAATGCAGCTGTTGCACGTGTCCAGGCTGCAAATCCTGGAATTAAGATCACATCTGTCGGAAGTATCGATATGGCCAAATCTCTTGCGGCAATCAATGCAGGAACTGGCCCTGATCTATCTGTATCAAGTGGTTCTGGAAATCTAGGTTGGTTCTGCGGAACTGGCGCTTGGCAGGACATTTCCAAGATGGCTCGTAGCACGACAACGGGCCTCAATTTGGCCGCTACTTTTTCGCCAGCTTCACTGGCATCAACGACCTCAAATCACATTCGTTGCGGACTTCCGCTCAACACCGAGGTCTTTGGGTTGTTTTACAATAAAGATCTTTTAGCTAAGGCAGGCTTCACGGCACCGCCAAAGACAACAGATGAGCTAACGACAATGTCAAAGAAGCTAACAACCTTTGATGCCAATGGCGATATCAAGACCGCTGGATTCGTTCCTTGGGCTGGCTACTACGGCTTCGCTATGGATTCCATGTGGATGGGCCAGATGTTTGGCGCAAAGTGGTATTCGCTGGACGGAAAAGGCACTTCTGGCTTCGGCGTTGACCCAGCTTGGGCCAAGGCATTTAACTGGCAGCACCATTTCATCGCCACAGTATTTGGTGGCGGAGATTTCGCAAAGGGCAGTCGCCTTGTCACAAAATTTGTCGCCGCTCGTGGCGATGAGTGGGGTACCAGTCATGACTTCATGACTGGTCGCGTTGCCATGAAGTGGGATGCAAACTGGATGGCGCCACTGTTCTGTACTGGCGACTCTTGGGCCCTTGCATCTACTTGTACCGCAGGTCTTAACTTCGGTATCGCTCCATCTCCAGTTGCTCCAAACCTTGTAAGCACTCTTTATGGTGCTGGCGTAGCCGATGAACCTGCAATCGGGATATCTAAAGGTTCAAAAAATGTAAAAGATGCATGGACTGTAATGAAGGCCCTTGCTACTGATACAACTTTTGCAGCTGCATATGACGCCTACGGTGGGGCTCCATCGTCGTTGCTCTCCCCTCTGGCAAAGCCAAAAGGACAGCCAACATGGTATGAGCCAATTTATTCAATCGCGAACAATCCGCTTTCGGGTTACCACACGATGCAAAATACCGGCGAACATCAAGAAGAAGGTCTGCTTCAGGACTTGATGGCTTCTTGGCAGGCGGGGCAAACACCTGATATCAACAAGGCTCTGAAGGACATCGGAACTCAGGTTAATCAGATCATCGCTGGCAATAAGTAAATAGGGGAATATATAAAAAATGGGTATCTCACCAGCAACACTTTTCTCTCCACGACGAAGTGGGGGGAGTGTTGCTGGCGAGCCTAAACACAAGAGGCTCAAGCGCCCACGGCTCTTTATCTTCTTATGTTTATCACCTTGGATCTTTGGAATGCTTGGATTCACGCTTTACCCCATGATCGCGAGTTTCTATCAATCAT
>CAIKID010000002.1 GCA_903827345.1 uncultured Actinomycetes bacterium
CGATGCGCTCTGAACCCAGAGCTGCAGAGAGGAAGCCACAGAAGGTGACCCCCACCTGAGCGGCAGCTAAGAAGCGGTTGGGATTTTTGGTGAGTTTGGCCAGCCGTGCGGTGCGCTTAGGCTTCGCGCCCGCCGCCTCCATCTGGCGCAGCTGAGACTCACGCAATGAGATTAAGGCGATTTCGGCGGCGACGAATATGCCGGCCACCACGATAAAAAGGAGCACCAAAGCGAGATCCAGCACTAACTGTCCAGTGCTTCCTATATGCGGTTTCGGCTCCATAGCCCTAAGGGTAGCGTGGTGCGAAATGGCTTGGTTCTCGCGCAGAAGATGGCTAACCTTTACCCACTAGCAGGCTTCCGCCCGCTGGTGTTTTACCTTCATCCAACGGATCGTCGGGCACGTACCTGCCCGGAGAAGGAGTGCATAACTCATGGCCTCAGTAGTATTTGAAAACGCTTCGCGTATTTATCCTGGCACAACCAAGCCAGCCGTAGACAAACTTAACCTCACTGTAAACGATGGAGAATTTCTAGTTCTCGTCGGACCTTCTGGTTGCGGTAAGTCAACATCCCTTCGCATGCTCGCCGGTCTTGAAGAGGTCGACAACGGTTCGATCCGTATCGGCGATCGCGATGTAACAGATGTTGCTCCAAAAGATCGCGATATCGCGATGGTCTTCCAGTCATACGCTCTCTACCCACATATGTCAGTTGCAGAAAACATGGGCTTCGCGCTCAAGATCGCTGGCGTTGCCAAGGAAGAGCGCGACAAGCGCGTACTTGAAGCAGCAAAGTTGCTCGACCTCGAGCCATACCTAGATCGCAAGCCAAAGGCTCTCTCCGGTGGACAACGCCAGCGCGTTGCCATGGGTCGCGCCATTGTTCGCGAACCTCAGGTCTTCTTGATGGATGAGCCACTCTCAAACCTTGATGCAAAGTTGCGCGTAGCAACTCGTACCCAGATCGCAGCGCTACAACGCCGCTTGGGAATCACAACGGTTTATGTAACACACGATCAGGTTGAAGCTATGACAATGGGAGATCGCGTTGCGGTTCTCAAGGATGGCTTGCTACAACAAGTTGACACACCACGTAATCTTTATGACACACCAGTCAACGCATTCGTTGCTGGATTCATTGGCTCTCCAGCCATGAACCTCTTGACCGCTCCAGTATCTGGTGGAAAAGCCAGCCTCGGTGATTTCAAGATTGATGTTCCAGGACATGTCAGTGGCACTGTCACCGTCGGTGTTCGTCCAGAGGGCTTCACTCCATCCGACAAGGGCTTCCACGTGCTCGTAGAAGTAGTTGAAGAACTCGGTTCCGATGCCTTCGTATATGGCCGCCCAGTAGATGTAGGCGTCAAGTTTGCCAATGAAGGCGATGAAGGCGCACAAGTAATCGTGCGTTGGGATCCAAAGCACCCACCAAAGCCAGGCGACACAATTACAGTCGAAGCTGTTCCAACCGCAATCCACCTCTTCGATTCAGCTTCAGGTGAGCGCATCAATAAGTAAATCTGGATATCAAAAAACCCCGGTGAGAGATCACCGGGGTTTTTTATTGCAACTTTATTTATGCGAGCTTCTTCTGCAGATTCTCTGCAATGGCAGCGAGGAAGTCTTCAGTGTTGAGCCAAGGTGAATCCTTCGAGATTAATATCGCCAAATCCTTGGTCATCTTGCCGGATTCAACTGTCTCTACGCAGACTGCTTCAAGGTTCTTAGCGAATGTAGCGAGCTCTGGATTGTTATCCAACTTCGCGCGGTGAGTCAGGCCCTGAGTCCAAGCAAAGATAGATGCGATTGGATTGGTCGAGGTCTGCTTGCCCTTCTGGTGCTCGCGATAGTGACGAGTCACAGTTCCGTGAGCTGCTTCAGACTCAACGGTCTTTCCATCTGGAGTCATCAAGACCGATGTCATCAATCCAAGTGAGCCATAGCCTTGAGCGACGGTATCTGATTGCACATCTCCGTCGTAATTTTTACAAGCCCAGACATAACCACCAGGCATACGAAGAGACATCGCAACCATGTCATCGATCAAACGGTGCTCGTACCAGATTCCTAGAGTCTCAAATTGGGTTTTGAATTCGGCTAGGTAGATCTCTTCGAAGATATCTTTGAAGCGGCCGTCGTAAGCCTTCAAGATGGTGTTCTTTGTAGAAAGGTAAACCGGGAACTTGCGCAGGATTCCGTAGTTGAGAGATGCGCGCGCGAAGTCACGAATCGAGTCATCCAAGTTGTACATGGCCAAAGCCACGCCCGATGATGGGAAATCAAAGACCTGGTGCTCGATAGGTGCGCTGCCATCTTCTGGAACGAAGGTGAGGGTTAGCTTGCCCTTGCCAGGAACGCGAAAGTCAGTCGCGCGGTATTGATCGCCGAAGGCGTGACGGCCGATAACGATCGGTAGGGTCCAATGCGGAACCAGGCGGGGAACATTTGAGATGATGATGGGTTCACGGAAGATAACTCCGCCGAGGATGTTGCGGACGGTGCCGTTAGGCGACTTCCACATCTTCTTCAGACCGAATTCTTCAACGCGGGCCTCATC
>CAIKID010000003.1 GCA_903827345.1 uncultured Actinomycetes bacterium
CCCCCGTGGCTGTTACTAGATCGGGAATGTAATCAAGGTTTTGAACCGCACCTGTCTTGTTCCTTATATCCATGAGGATATGGCAGATCGCACCGCGGCAGGTCATGGGATTAGCCGCAGATAAAACCGTCATCTTAAAAATCTTACTTGAGCCATTATCCTTGTTGGTATGCAAAAAAGTTAGCCCCAAGTTGGCTAGCGCGATCAAAAATCCAATCAAGAATACTGCAATCAGTGTATTTTTAATAAGGTGACGTTGAATTGCAAATTTCAATTTGCTCGAAAAACGCCGGTCTTCAAGCTTTAATCCCGGCGCAAGAGTGTCATCAATAACTTCACCGCACTTCTTGCAATAGTAAGCATCGCGAGCAACTTCGGCGCCACACTTTGCACACAACATATGCGGGAGCTTTGATTTGAACATAGTTAGATTATTGCAGAGCACTGAAAAAAAGTCAGATTCTCAACTTGCCGATCTAGGAAGGGTTATCACTACTTTCAATCCCCCAAGTTCGCTCCGCGAATACTCCACGCTGCCGTGATAGCGCTCGGCAACGCCATCGATAATGCTCAAGCCGAGTCCTGTTCCGCCGCCCTCCTTTGATCGTTGCGCAGAGAATCGTTTGAAAGCTCGGGAATTGTCCGGGTACTCACCAAACCCCAGTCCACCATCTTCTATGGTGATGACCACCTTCTTTTCCTCTTGAGCGAGGGATGCCAAAATCGGAGCATCAGCTGGGGTATGCCGTCTGATGTTCGAGAATAGATTGCCAATCATGCGATCAATAAGCTTTGGATCAGCCTGAATAATGATCTCAGATTCCAGGTTTGTCATGATTTTGCGCTCAGGTTGTAGGGCTTGAAGGACTTCAATGTGATCCCTGAGAATGCCGCGAACTGCCACGTCTTGTACCGCAACACTTTCGCTCTCCCCTACCTCGGCTATAAAGAGAAGATCTTTGATAATCGACTCCATATGAAGAATCTCCTTGGCGCTCTTATCAAGGTAGCCCACCTGTCTATTCTGATCAGGAGTAGACCTGGCTAAATCGACATAGCCCTTAATAACCGTCAAAGGAGTTCGAAGTTCGTGCGAAGCATCTCCCAAAAATTTTTGCATAGCCAAATGTTGTTGCGCCACTAATTGACTTACTTGATTGATTTTCCCATCGCGGCGGAAAACCAAGAAGGCGATTAATCCAGCCAAAAGATCAACAAAGAGAATAAACAAGATGAGGTTGCGCGTGAGTGCCGATACATCTGCATTGATGCTCGCAAGTGAAGCTGCCAAGATTAATTTCTTTCCATCTGGCATGGCGAAGACCCGGATTCTTAAATCTGCCCCGTAATTGACATCCACATGGCTCGCCTGAAATAAGGTCGAAGCCGACGGAGTTGTGGGGATATCGGGGCCCGAGACCGTTAAGACGGTCACCATTCCAGTATCGGTTAGATATTCCACGGTAACCGGAATAGAGGAAGTCTGCGCCAAATATTGCGCAACCGTCAAAGGGTCCTCTTTAGTGGCAACGAGAGCTCTTATCTTTGAATCAAGTGAGTGGTCCACCAAGTTAATCAGACTCGATTGATACTTGGTTATTGCGAAGTATCCAATAGCCGTGGAAGAAATAGTCAGAAAGAGAAAGATTGCGAGAGTGACTCGAAAAACCAGCTTCACGATCTCTCTACGATCTGGAAACCTACTCCGCGCACAGTCTTAATGCCTTCAAACCCGTTGCGGTGTAACTTCCTGCGCAGATAAGAGATATAGGTTTCTACAACTGTTGAGTTATTTTCGAAATCAATCCCCCATACCGCATTTAATACCGCATCTTTTCGCACCACTTTGTTTTTGCGCTCAATCAAGAAATGTAAAAGGTTGTACTCAGTAGGTGAGAGTTCAATAATCTCATCCTCGAATTTCACCATATGTTGATCTACATCGATTGAGATTGGTCCACAGCGCAAAATGTTGTTCTCCTGAGTACCTTGAGTACGACGTAATATTGCTTCGACTCGGAGCGCCAACTCTTCAATGCTAAATGGCTTTGTCACATAATCATCTGCGCCAACCCGAAACCCTTGATGGATATCGTCCTTCTCGCGCCGCGCACTCAGTAGTAAAGCGGGGGTCATGTCACCTGCGCTTCTTACCTTCTCGAGCAGCACCAGGCCATCGATCTTGGGCATATTGATATCCAGGACATAGAGGTCAAATTTCTGCTTTCGGATGTGAGATAGGGCATCTAGGCCATCTACAGCGATAGTGACCTGGTAGCCCTCTAAGCCCAGGACGTCGCCCACGAGTTCACGCACACCTGACTCGTCGTCGACCACCAAAATCTGCGCCTTTTTCATATGCGCTAAGCCTAACTTGCTCAAATTGACCCGCAAGAGGCTGACAAGGTTTTCACATGGTTCTCACAAAGAGTGAGTTGATGATTTAGCCATGGGAACAGAAGCTCCCAGTGTCCACACCGGATACGAAACCTCTCGCAAAGGATAAATCATGAAGAAGAATTTACGTAACCGCATTGTCGCTGGAACCATAGGCGCTGCGATGCTCTTGGCTCCAACCGCAGCTTTCGCCGACACCACCCCAACTGCAACAACGACAAAGGTTTCAGCCGCTGACAAGGCAGCGTACAAGGCTGCACTCGAGGCTTACCGCGTTGCTCTCAAGGCTTGGCAAGATACCCGTAATGCCAATCAAGCCGCATATAAGGCAGCGATCGTTACATATCGCGCCGCTCTCGCTTCACATAAGACAGCAGTCAAGGCAATCGATGCCACATTCAATACTTCGGTTAGCGCAGCAAGAGCCGCTTTCACCACTGCAACCACTGGAACCGTTACAGCAGCGGCACGCCAAGCTGCTCTCAATGCTCGAGTAGCTGCCGTTGCGGCTGCCACAACAGCCCGCGCAACTGCAATCGCTGCACTGCCAACGCTTCCACCAAAGGCAGTTTTGCCTACAGTCGCTCCTAAGCCAGTAGCGCCTGTAAAGCCTTAATCAGCTAGAAACCTGCAGGCCCTCCCATCTAACGAGAGTTAGGCGGGAGGGCTCTTTCTATTATGCGCTGTCTACCTGGGTTCGCTACGCTTAACAAGATGCTGGTCTACCGATCAACTAACCCGGAGATCTAGTCATCCCAGCGATACCTAGAGGAGAAGCCATGAATAGCGAGAGTAAATGTCCCTACACCGGTAGCAAGTTAGCGAGTGAAGGTACTTTTAATCAAGATTGGTGGCCGAACCAGCTCAACCTTAAAGTACTTCAATACAACTCTCCGCAGGCCGATCCCATGGGTGAAGATTTTAATTACGCAGAAGAGTTTAAGAAATTGGATCTCACCG
>CAIKID010000004.1 GCA_903827345.1 uncultured Actinomycetes bacterium
GCCGCAACATCTGCTGCAGATTTCGGTGGAATGAAAGGTTTAGTGGCCGCCTGTCAGAAGGAAGGCGCATTGAACATCATCGCTGATCCACACGACTGGGCAAACTACGGTGAAATCATCACTGGCTTCAAGAAGGCTTATAAGGTAAAGATCAACGAAGCTAATCCAAATGGATCAAGCCAAGATGAGATCAATGCTGCAAACCAACTTAAGGGGACATCACGTGCTCCGGATGTATTTGATCTAGGACAGGCTGTTCTTTATGCGAACATGGATATGCTCTCACCTTACAAGGTTGCAAACTGGGCAAGTATCCCCGCTTCGTTCAAGGCACCAAATGGTTTGTACACCAAGGATTACGGCGGGATCATGGCCGTGGGTTATGACTCTTCTCTTGGAACAGTCACCAAGCTAGATGATCTTCTAGGCGCAGCTTTTGCTGGCAAGGTCGCTCTCAACGGTGATCCAACGAAGGCAAACGCTGGACTAAATGGTGTACGTATGGTTGCTCTCGCCAATGGCGGGACTGCCGGTGATCTCACTGCAGGTGTCGACTGGTTCAAGAAGTTGGTAGCCGCAGGAAACTTCATCAACGTAGATCCATCTCCTGCAACAATCGCATCAGGTCAAACTCCAGTGGTATTTGACTGGGATTACAACCAAGCTGCAATCGTTGCGAAGTATGCTGCTGGCGGTAAGAAGTGGAATGTCTTCGCACCTGCTGGAGCACTTGTCGGTGCTTATTACAACCAAGCAATCGATCTCTACGCTCCACACCCAGCTTGTGCCCGTCTCTGGATGGAGTATGTATTCTCACCAGCCGGTCAGAACGCTTGGCTAAAGGGTGGATCTCGTCCAGTTCTACTTGACTGGATGGTCAAGAACGGAACTGTAAATAAGGCAGCACTTGCAGCACTTCCTTCACTTAAGGGAGCTCCTGTAATTGCTACACCTGCTCAAGATAAGCAAGCCAGTGATTATCTGGCCGCTAACTGGGCTGCAGCAGTAGGGACTAGATAGGAAAAACTAGGAAACTAGTGGTTCAAGATATGTCAATCACGAATACTGACTCCGCCTCGCGCGGGGTCAGTATTCGTCTTTGGCGAAAACATTCTGCGTATGTAGGAGTTCTACCTTTTCTGGTCTTGGTATCGGTCTTCTTACTCTGGCCTACGTACAGCGTCGTGTCTGGCGCGTTTCAAGATTCGACCGGAAAATTTTCACTTTCCGTTCTCAAGGCTGTTATCAAAGATCCCGCGCATCTCACGGCCTTTAGGCACTCACTTATAGTTTCAGCTATTACATCAGTAGTCGGAGCTGTTCTTGGTGCGCTCTTCGCCTGGGCAATCGCAACTGGCAAGAAGGATGGAATCCTGCGCCGTATCTCACTTTCTGCATCCGGTGTGCTCGCACAATTTGGCGGAGTGATGCTCACCTTCGCATTTTTGGCCACCTTTGGATTCAACGGATTAGTTACAAGTTTCTTCCTCAAGTTTGCCCCACACTCATTCTTCGGTCACCCCACTTGGCTGTACTCAATAACGGGCTTATGTATCGTCTACTCCTTCTTTCAAATTCCTTTGATGTTTATAGTCTTTCTGCCAACGGTCGATAATCTTAGACCGCAATGGCGAGAGGCATCCGATGGATTAGGTGGATCTACTTTCGAATATTGGCGCAGAATCGGCATCCCGGTGTTGACCCCTTCATTCTTGGGCTCTTTCCTTTTGTTATTTGCCAACGCATTTTCGGCGTATGCGACCGCTGCCTCGTTGATCAGCCAAGGTTCCATCATTACGCCTTTAGGAATTAGCACTGCACTCTCCAGCGAAACTGGCTCAAACAATCCGGCTCTCGCCAAGGCGCTCTCGTTGGGAATGGTGCTGGTGGTTGTCTTTGTTATGACGCTTTACACCCTACTTCGTCGCAAAGTTAGCAAGTGGGAACAATGATTAAACCTAAAACTGGCGGACGCGTAAAGATCTGGCGTCGAACGATTCTCATATTAGTTGCCCTCTACTTGTTGCTTCCGATTGTTGCCATGATGAACTTCTCCACCAAGACTTTTAGCGGTGGACGTGGACTAGGTTCCTGGCGGGCAATTTTCCAACAACCTGATCTCATTGCCGCGATTATGACATCATTGGAATTGGCCGCAATTGTTATCGGCTTGATCTTCTTCCTAGTTGTTCCGACCGTGGTTTGGGTTCATCTCAAATTGCCACGCCTGCGCCGACCACTCGAACTCGTCTGCCTACTCCCCCTTGCTATTCCCGGGATTGTTCTCGTCGTAGGAATTGCGAGTATCTACCGGTGGATCAGCATTCACATCTCTGAATCACCACTTACCTTGGCAGCCGTGTATTCGATGTTGATTCTCCCTTACACATATCGTTCTCTTTCGGCATCCCTGCATTCAGTCGATGTCCATACTCTCGCCGAGGCTTCGCGCACGCTTGGGGCATCTACTTACAAAATGCTCTTCGGAGTTATCCTCCCGACCATTCGCGCTGGTGTGATGTCCGGAGCGGTCATCTCAATTGCACTCGTTCTGGGCGAGTACACGATTTCATCCCTGCTCAACTTCCAGACTATGCAGGTAGAAATCAGCCTCGTTGGCCAGACGGATGGAGGCGTCGCTGTCGCGATTTCACTAGCCTCTTTGCTCTTTGTCTTCCTGTTGTTGGTCGCAATCCCAACATCCATGCACCGCAAGGACAATGAATTGGAATCGGAAACCGCATGATCGAAAGGAAGAGTCTGTGAGCTCAATAACCAAGGGTGCCTCTGCGTCGGTTAAGTTAATCGACATCGCAAAGTCATTTGGTCATGTCCATGCGCTGGCTGGCTTGACACTCGAAATTGGCCCTGGTGAATTAGTCGCCCTCCTCGGTCCTTCCGGCTGCGGAAAGACGACAGCGCTTGGGTTCACAACGGTGACACCTGGGGAATCCCCGGTGGCGCCAAAGATAGCCACGAAACAGTTCTCGAAGGTGCCA
>CAIKID010000005.1 GCA_903827345.1 uncultured Actinomycetes bacterium
CGCCTTTGGTGCGAAGTTCTTGCCTAATTACGCCAGCACTCAACTTCTTTTGGCGACGCCTTGACTCGGTCCAGATCTGCGCGAATTCGAGGTCATTGAGCAAGCCCTGGAGTTCGAGGGAGTCAAGAACGTTGGATGCAATCTCGGACTCAACCCCGCGCTTTAGGAGCTGGGCATGGAGCTCAGCCCTACTCTTGGCGCGAGGGGCGAGGGCAAAGAGCGCCATCGACATCGCCTCAGAGTAGGGGTCAGCCGCTACATCTATCTTTTCTCTCACTGCTTAGAAATCAACCTCTGAGGTCGCTTCATCAATAGCAGCTACCAATTCAGGATCGATAACGACCGGAACATAATGTTCGCGGATCTTCTTCTCGATCTCATTCGCCAGATCTGGATTATCAAGCAGGAAGTTACGAGAATTCTCTTTACCCTGTCCGAGTTGATCGCCCTCGTAGGTGTACCAAGCACCCGACTTCTTTACAACGCCAACCTCTACGCCGAGATCGATAAGCGATCCCTCACGTGAGATACCGACGCCGTAGATAATGTCGAACTCGGCCTGCTTAAATGGTGGGGCCATCTTGTTCTTAACAACTTTGACACGAGTACGGTTTCCGACCGCTTCTTGACCATCTTTGAGGGTCTCGATACGTCGTACATCCAAACGGATAGAGGCGTAGAACTTGAGTGCCTTACCGCCGGTGGTTGTCTCGGGAGTTCCAAAGAAGACACCGATCTTTTCGCGCAACTGGTTGATGAAGATCGCAGTGGTATTTGATTGGTGCAGCGCACCAGTAATTTTACGGAGCGCTTGTGACATCAAACGAGCCTGGAGACCCATATGAGAGTCACCCATCTCGCCCTCAATTTCAGCGCGTGGAACGAGCGCTGCAACTGAGTCAACAACGATGACATCGAGCGCGCCAGAGCGAATCAACATATCCATGATCTCAAGTGCTTGCTCGCCGGTATCTGGCTGCGAAACAAGGAGAGCATCAATATCTACACCGAGCTTCTTGGCATACTCTGGATCGAGGGCGTGTTCGGCATCGATAAATGCGGCGATGCCGCCAGCCTTCTGCGCATTTGCAATTGCATGCAGCGCAACGGTGGTCTTACCCGAAGATTCTGGTCCATAAATTTCAACGATACGTCCGCGTGGTAATCCACCAATGCCGAGAGCGATATCAAGAGCGATAGATCCGGTAGGAATTACCTCCATGACCTGTGGGCCACGATCGCCCATCTTCATCACTGAACCCTTACCGAACTGACGCTCAATCTGGGCTAGGGCGGTATCTAGGGCTTTAGCTTTGTCTAACGACTGTTTTTCAGATGCCTTATCGGCTTTATCTGCTGCCATTTTCTGCCTTTCTCTCTTAACTCAGATGAGTTCATCTGTACGGTCCAGAAGGTACGGAAGACCACCGACGGCGGGAGGCTAGCTCTCGCGGAAGTGTGGAACCGCTCTGGTTGGGTGTGGATATCGTACCGAACATCTGTTCGAATGGCTAGGACACGCCCGACCTTACGTGGCTATCCCGCTCTGTTAACAAGTACTAAAGGAGGGTCAGGCCAGTTTTTAGTTCTTCGTATCGGGCGATCTGTTCTGCAGTTGCACGTGAAATCACTAGTCGTTTGTCGCGGGAGAGTTCGCCATGAACGATGGTGAAGTCGCGCGCACGCAGTCCGAAGGCGGTTGCTAGCTCTTTGATGACTGCGGCATTGGCTTTGCCGTCGACTGCTGGTGCTTGGACCGCAACTACCAATCGAGGCGGATCCCCCGCCGTGCCACCCACCTTGTTGCGTGAGGCGTTGGGACGTACCCGGACTTCAATCAGCAGGTCAGCCATGGCATTAG
>CAIKID010000006.1 GCA_903827345.1 uncultured Actinomycetes bacterium
CACCCTCTCCTGGCAGATTACGGTCGCCTCTTTACTACTGCTTCCGCTCTTCTTGATCCCTACCAAGTGGGTCGGAAAGAAGATCCAGCGATTGACCCTCGCCTCCTTCAATTTGAATGCGGAGATGGCTTCGACCATGACCGAGCGATTTAACGTCTCGGGGGCGCTCTTGGTCACTCTCTACGGTGAGCCAAAGAAAGAGCACGAGACATTTCGCCTCAAAGCACGGCGCGTGGCTGATATCGGAATTCAAACTGCCATGCTCAATCGCATCTTCTTCATGACCATAACGACAATTGCTGCGATTGCTACGGCACTCGCCTACGGCATAGGTGGACACCTCGCGATTTCCGGTGCAATAACTGTCGGCTCAATGCTAGCAATCACCACCTTGCTTGCACGTTTATATGGACCACTGACATCGCTCTCCAATGTCCGCGTTGATGTGATGACCTCCCTCGTCTCTTTCGAGCGTGTCTTTGAAGTTCTCGATCTACAGCCGATGGTGCAAGATCAAGAGGGTGCAGCGCCGATTAGCTCTGCTCGCCCCGCAATTGAATTTGATCATGTTCAATTCGCCTATCCCAAGGCAAGCGAAATTTCGCTCGCCTCATTAGAGCTAGCGGCGAAGAAGGAGATGGTCGATTCTGGCGTTGTGCTTCAAGATATTTCATTCATCTGCGAGCCAGGAACATTTACCGCGATTGTGGGTCCGTCAGGTGCAGGCAAGAGCACGATCTCTGGACTAGTCCCGCGGCTTTACGATGTCACGCACGGCGCGATCAAGGTCGATGGCGTAGATATCCGAGAAATTACATTGAACTCTTTGCGCAATGAAATCGGAGTCGTTACGCAAGATTCTCACATGTTCCATGACACCATCGAGGCGAACTTACGTTACGCCAAGTCCGATGCGACGATGGCAGAAATTCAAAGTGCTTGTGAAGCAGCGCAGATCTGGGCTTTTATCGAAACTCTGCCAAACGGTTTGGATACCGTTGTGGGAGAGCGTGGGCACCGATTAAGTGGCGGTGAAAAGCAACGGCTTGCCATTGCGCGTCTTCTTCTCAAAGCTCCAAGTATCGTCATTCTCGATGAAGCCACAGCCCATTTAGATTCAGAGAACGAGGCGCTTGTTCAATCTGCTCTTGAGGTAGCCCTTAAGGGACGGACCAGCATCGTGATCGCGCATAGGTTGTCCACGATCCAAAAAGCGGACCAAATTTTAGTTCTGGAATCGGGTCGAGTTGTGGAGCGCGGAACTCACGAATATCTCGTTGGATTGCACGGCCTTTACTTCGATCTCTATCAACGTCAGGTACTTAATACCGCGCTTTAACCTTCGGTAATTTGACGGCGCTGGTTATTCATAATGGCGTTCTTTCCCGTGATCGTCTCGCGTCCGGCATTGGCGATAACCACGGCGATATAGGGCAGAAAGACCGCCCCTGCCATTGCAAACCAGCGGTAAGGATTTGGCAGAAATATGGTTGATATAAAGCATGCAGTTCTCACCATCATCGAAACGAAATATCGACGTTGTCTACCGCGCTGCTCTTGCGAAAGCGCCTCCTGAGCGTTGGTTATCACGATTGCAGCTGTTTTTTGCGGCGATCGATCATTTCTGCGGAGCATTGGATAAGCCTATGGCAGGGATTCCCTCCGCGCCTCTTTTAAGTACGCATGAGTAGTGGTTAATCTGCTCTCATGACGCAAACGCAGAACGCCCCTCGGATCGTATTTGTAACAGGTGGTAATCGAGGGATCGGACTCTCCATTGCTAGGGCCTTCGCCGCTGATGGAGATTTAGTAATCGTCTCTTATCGATCGGGAGAAGCTCCTGAAGGATTGGTAGGCGTCCAGATGGATGTCACCTCCCAGGAGAGCGTCAAGGAGGCGTTCACTCAGATTGAAGAGAAGTACGGTTCGGTTGATGTGCTTGTAGCAAACGCGGGCATAACTCGCGATGGACTGACCATGCGCATGAGCGATGAGGATTTCACCGCAGTTGTTGAAACCAACCTGACGGGAGCCTTTAGAAGTGCGCAGCGGGCGATCTCTCCGATGATGAAAAAGCGCAGTGGTCGGGTCATATTCATTGGATCGGTAGTTGGAATGCTAGGTTCTGCTGGTCAGGTCAACTATGCCGCTACAAAGAGTGGTCTTATTGGGATGGCAAGAGCGTTAGCGCGTGAGTATGGCTCTCGGGGACTGACATTCAATGTCATTGCACCAGGTTTTGTAGAAACAGATATGACTGCAGAGCTCAGTGATACCTTACGAGAGAAATATGTAGCTTCGATTCCATTAGGGCGTTTTTGCACGCCAGATGAGGTTGCATCAGTTGTTAAATTTATCGCCTCACCAGAGGCGAGTTACATGACAGGCGCGCTAATTCCGGTCGACGGAGGAATGGGGATGGGCCACTAATGGCACTACTAACCGGCAAGAACATCTTGGTAACAGGAGTTCTGACAGATGGTTCGATCGCATTTCATATTGCAAAGTTGGCCCAAGAAGAGGGCGCGAACGTTGTTCTAACCGGATTTGGGCGAGGACTAAGTTTGACCACTCGTATCGCTGGGCGTTTGCCTCATCCCGCACCGGTTATTGAACTCGATGTCACTAATCCCGAACATCTGGCGGCACTCTCTTCTGAAGTGAAAAAACATGTCCCTCATCTCGATGGAGTCGTGCATTCAATCGGTTTTGCTCCACAGGCGGCGCTGGGCGGAAACTTTCTCAATACTGAGTGGGAAGATGTTGCGATCGCGGTACACACCTCGACTTTTTCCTATAAGTCACTTGCCGTTGCAGTGCGAGATCTTTATCCAGCTTCCGGCGCAAGTATCGTTGGGCTGACATTCGATGCCACGGTGGCCTGGCCAAAGTATGACTGGATGGGTGTGGCTAAAGCGGGGCTGGAATCAGCGAACCGCTATTTAGCCCGCGATCTGGGCAAAGAGAATATTCGCGTGAATCTCATCGCGGCCGGCCCCATCACGACCATTGCCGCAAAGTCGATCCCAGGCTTTGAAGAGTTTGAAAATGTCTGGAATTCCCGATCGCCTTTGAGTTGGGATTTCGGCGATCCTGAGCCTGCCGCTCGCGGCGCTATCGCACTTCTCTCGGATTGGTTCCCCAAGACCACTGGCGAGATCATCCATGTAGACGGGGGAGTTCACGCAGTCGGGGGCTAATCGACCGATTTCGTCCTTTTACTTGCCTCGGGGTATCCTTGGGCCATCAAGTGGAGTTTGTCGCTCCCACCTCATCGGCCTCGGCTGATTGGTCAAGAACCTGCTCACCTCAATGGTGGGTCTATTTTTGTGCGACTCATCTCTCCTTGCGAAATTCTATTTTTTTCTTGAGAGGAAGAGTTATCAGCGCTGAACAAAGAATCAACGATCGGATCCGAGCCTCGGAAGTTCGTCTGATTGGTTTTTCTGGTGAACAAGTCGGAATCGTCACTACTTCAATTGCCCTTGAAATGGCAGAAGAGGTAGGCCTCGATCTCGTCGAAATTTCACCGGATGCCAAGCCACCCGTTTGCAAGATCATGGATTTCGGAAAGTATAAGTACGAGATCGCACAGAAGGCGCGGGAAGCCAGGCAGAACCAGACCCACATAGTGGTCAAAGAGATTCGTTTTGGATTGAAGATTGAACCTCATGACTATGAGACGAAGAAAGCTCACATAGAGCGCTTCCTCAAAGGCGGAGACAAGGTGAAGGTAACCGTTCAATTTAAGGGAAGAGAGCAGACTCGTCCAGAGATGGGCTACCGATTGCTAATGAAACTTTCGGAGGAGATTGCGGAGTTCGGCTTTGTGGAGTTTGCTCCAAAGAAGGAAGGCAAGAGCATGACGATGGTCTTGGGTCCGGTTCTGAAGAAGAGCCAGGCAGTTAAGAAGCCAGCGTCAAAGCCAGTCACTCCTTCAAAGAAGACGGTTGATGCCGTCGAAGAGGTTGTACCCGAAGTTTTAGAGACAGAAGAAGTTTCCCAGTAATTATCTCGAGATCCAATAAGTACCCACAGGAGGTATGAAGTGCCAAAGATGAAAACCCATAGCGGGGCTAAGAAGACATTCCGTCTGACTGGCACCGGCAAGATCATGCACAAGCGCGCTGGTAAGCGCCACCTTCTCGAACATAAATCTTCGCGCGTTACTCGCCGTTTGAGTGGCGAAGTAGCCGGTAATAAAACCGTAACAATGACAGCCAAGCGCATGCTCGGTTTGAAGTAAGGAGCAGGTAAATGGCTAGAGTAAAACGCGGCGTCCACGCCGCCAAGAAGCGTCGTACAACTCTCGAACGCACCGCTGGTTACCGCGGTCAACGTTCCCGCCTTTTCACAAAGGCTAAGGAGCAGCTCACTCACAGTATGGTCTACGCCTTCGATCACCGTAAGGATAAGAAGGGCGACTTCCGCCAGCTCTGGATTCAGCGCATTAACGCTGGTTCTCGTGCACATGGACTGACCTACAATCGCTTCATCCAAGGCCTCAAGGCCGCAGAGATCGAAGTCGACCGTCGCGTTCTCTCGGAGATGGCAACCAATGATCCTGCTGCATTTGCAGCTCTGGTTGAAATCGCCCGCCAGCACGTTATAACTGCGTAACACATCGCTTTGTCGCACGCACCTATTACGAGCCTTCATTCCCCCCATGTGGAGCGAGTGAAGGCTCTTTTGGGTCCTCGGGGCAAAAAGATCCGCAATCTGGAGCGAATATTTGTAGCCGATGGTTTGCAATCGCTGCGCAGCGCATTGATCCCACATATTGCCACCGCTCCCAAGATAGAGATGCTCTACCTCACCGATACCGGTCTTGAGAAACTCCGTTTGGAATTTGCACAGGAGATACTCGATCGCTACGAAGTCATTATGGTTACCGATCAAGTTATGAACGAAATGACCGATACCCAATCTCCGCAGGGCATATTGGCTCTCTGCAAATATTTGCCCACAGATCTCTCGCGATTTGCAGATCTCTCGTTAAAGAGGGTCGCTTACTTCTGGCAGATTCAAGATCCGGGTAATGCTGGAACTGCTATCAGAACTGCTGATGCCTGTGGATTTGACCTAGTGATCTTTAGCGATCAAAGCGTTGATATCTATAGCCCGAAAGTAGTCCGCTCAACTGCAGGATCACTCTGGAATATTCCGGTGATAGACGATGTCCCACTAGATATGCTCGAAGAATTTTCCTATGAACGTCATCTGGCGCTCGTTGCCCTCGATGGCACATCTGAGCTACGTCTAGAAGAGATAGATAAATCCGAACCAACCGTGCTCGTCTTTGGTAATGAGGGGCGTGGATTGCCAGAGCTTGCCCCGGCTTTCCAGAACATCTCAATTCCTATGCGCGGCCACGCCGAAAGCTTCAATGTGGCTAGCGCCGCTGCCATTTCCATGTATTTCCTCTCTAACTAACTCGGTTTTTAGTAAGATCCCATCTCATGAGCCTCTCTGCGCAATCCATTGAAGATGCCAAGGCCCTTGCACTCGCAGCCATCGCATCTGCCGACTCCCTAGAGGCGCTTAAAGAGGCCAAGTTGGCCCATGTCGGGGATAAGTCACCAATCGCTCGGGCAAATCAGCAGCTAGGCACGCTGACCCCAGATGAGCGCGCAAATTTCGGCAAGATCATCGGACAAGCCAAGAATATTGTTACCGCGGCGCTTGAAGCTCGCACCCAGATACTCGAGAGTGAACGCGACTCTCGCGTACTCGTCGAAGAGCGCGTGGATGTTTCAATTCCGGCGCGCAGGACCCCTAAGGGCGGTTTACATCCCCTCACAATTCTCACCAATGAGATCTGCGATCTCTTTCTCGGTATGGGATACCGCGTTGCAGAAGGTCCGGAACTAGAAGCCGAATGGTTGAATTTCGATGCACTGAATCTTCCCGAGGATCATCCAGCGCGCACGATGCAAGATACATTTTTCGTGGAACCACTTGATTCGCATCTTGTCCTTCGAACTCACACCTCGCCAGTACAGGTTCGCACTATGTTGGAGCAAGAGCCACCGATATATGTCATCTGCCCCGGTCGTACCTACAGAGCCGATGAGTTGGATGCAACACATACTCCAGTATTTTCGCAGGTAGAAGGTCTCGTCATCGACAAAGGAATTACGATGGCCGACCTCAAAGGCACATTAGATCACTTTGCTCGCTCCATCTTTGGTCCTGAAGTAAAAACTCGCCTACGTTCTTCATTCTTTCCCTTCACAGAACCAAGTGCAGAGGTGGACTTCTATTTCAACGGACGTTGGATTGAATGGGGCGGCTGCGGCATGGTTAATCCGAAGGTATTGGTTGCATGCGGTATCGATCCCGATGTTTATAGTGGTTTTGCCTTTGGCATGGGCCTAGAGCGGACGCTCATGGTTCGTCACGGAATCACCGATATGCATGACATCGTCGAAGGCGATCAACGCTTTTCGCAGAGTTTCGGATCAGGTGTGAAGTGAAGATCCCTCTTTCGTGGCTTCGAGAATTCGTCGAGATTCCTGCAGACCTCTCTTTGGCTGAAATCGAAGAGGCCTTCGTCGCTGTTGGATTTGAAGTTGAAGGCATTGAAGAGCAGGGGAGCGATCTCACCGGCCCGTTAGTCGTTGCCAAAGTACTATCCATCGAACAGGTCGAAGGTCAGAAGAAATCGATTCGCTATGTGGGATTAGATTGTGGCGAAACAGAAATTCGCTTTGTAATATGCGGAGCTACCAATTTTGCAGTGGGCGATTTAGTGGTCGCATCACTACCAGGTGCAGTTCTGCCTGGTGGCTTTGAAATTGCTGCTCGTGAAACCTATGGCCATACCTCTAACGGGATGATCTGTTCTGCTCGCGAACTCGGTTTGGGCGAAGATCACACTGGAATCATCGTTCTCAACGAAGGCGCACCTGGCGACGATGCAATTGCGCTCCTCCAAATCAACGATGCCATCTTTGATATCGCGGTAAATCCTGATCGTGGCTATGCGCTCTCTGTACGCGGATTAGCGCGCGAGTTGGCTGCATCGCTGCGAGTTTCGTACCGCGATCCAGCGCAGTTAATTGCCACCGATGGCTTTGCGATTAATCAATCCGGAATTCAGGTTGCGATCGATGACCCAACCGCGGCGAGCATAATTTACATACGTACTCTCCAAGGCTTTAATCCAGCGGCACCATCGCCGCTCTGGATGCGCAGGCGCGTCGAGAAATCTGGCATGCGCTCGATCTCATTGGCAGTAGATGTCACAAACTATGTCATGCTCGAACTGGGTCAACCTTTGCACGCCTTTGATGCGGCAAAGATCAAGGGATCAATCCATATACGACGTGCCGATCGCGAAAACGAATTTAAAACCCTTGATGGTCAAATACGAAAGTTGTCGCCCACTAATCTCGTAGTCGCAGATGAAGCTCGCGCCTTGGCCCTGGCTGGGACTATGGGGGGACTGGACTCTGAAGTTACCGAGTCAACTAGCTCACTGGCAATCGAAGCAGCCCGCATTGATCCGCTCGCTATTGCAAAGAATTCCCGATTCCATCGTCTCTCCTCTG
Source organism: uncultured Actinomycetes bacterium (assembly GCA_903827345.1). Taxonomy (GTDB): domain Bacteria; phylum Actinomycetota; class Actinomycetes; order Nanopelagicales; family Nanopelagicaceae; genus PALSA-747. Next base: position 7,554 of record CAIKID010000006.1, read on the forward strand.
AAGCCTCCCGTCGCTTTGAAAGAGCGGTCGATCCCGCGTTGGCCGCAATTGCGAGTGCCCGCGCCACCCAATTGTTGATAGAACTCGGTGGTGCCAGCTATGTAGGAAGCGCCACGGCCGGAGCGATCCCAGCAATGACAGTTATTTCCTTTGATCCACAATATGTTTCGCGATTGTTAGGCATAGCCGTGCCACATGAAACTGTTTCAGCCAATCTGCAACTGGTGGGCTGTACTATCTCTAAGCAGAGTTCAGATCTGTGGTTGGTGACGCCTCCAACTTGGCGTAGCGATTTGCTTACTCCGTCGGATCTCGTCGAAGAGGTTGGCCGAATTATTGGACTCAATTCGATAGAGGGGACTCTTCCGCAAGGGCGCTCTTGCGCAACCCTGAGCCCTCTGCAATATCGCAAGCGCGGTGTCGCGCAATATTTGGCGAATCTAGGATTCTCCGAGGTCTACAACTATCCCTTTGTGAATCAAGAGATGGTTGATCTCTTAGGTTTCACCGGAGGGCGGGCAGCTAGTTTCAAGTTGGCCAATCCCATGTCGGATCAAGCTCCACTTCTACGCACCCATCTCTTACCGGGTCTCTTAGAAACAGCGAAGCGAAATTTAGGTCGCGGGGCAAAAGAGTGTGCAATCTTTGAAATCGGATCCGTCTTTCGCGATGTAACGAAGTTGGCTCATGTCTCTCCCGTACCAACTACATCGCGCCCGAGCGCCGAGACGATTGCCGAAATATATGCCAGCGTTCCACCTCAGCC
>CAIKID010000007.1 GCA_903827345.1 uncultured Actinomycetes bacterium
AAAACGCAGCGCGCTGGTCGTATTGGTACCGCCATGATGATCCTTGGCTTTGCGGTATTAAGCGTTGCAGTTGTGACACGTGGATTATCCGCACATCGCGTTCCATGGGGCAATATGTATGAATTTTCAATCACTGGCGCTTTGATGTTAACAGCCGCTTATCTTTTCGCTTTTTCTAAATACAAGGTGCGTTGGCTTGGACTCCCAGTTTCAATCTCGGTACTACTCACTTTGGGAACTGCAATAACGGTGCTCTATCGACCTAGCGCACCACTAGTTCCAGCCCTTAAATCACCCTGGCTCGCCATTCACGTATTGGCTGCAATTATTTCCGGCGGAGTCTTCCTCGTTGCTAACCTCGTCGCAGCTACATTTCTTATTATGGAACGTTACGAACTTAAGGGCGGGCGCCCGCTCTGGGCGAACAAGATCCCTTCTCTTGATAGCTTGGATCAACTTTCATATCGATTGATCGCATTTGTATTTCCACTGTGGACCTTTGCTGTAATAGCGGGCGCTATCTGGGCTGAATCTGCATGGGGTAAGTATTGGAGTTGGGACCCTAAGGAAACTTGGGCTTTCATTACCTGGGTGGCCTATGCCGCGTATTTACATGCACGCGTAACGGTGGGATGGCGCGGACGTCGAGCTGCTTGGCTCTGCATCTTTGCTGGCTCTACATTCCTTTTTAATTACATCTGGGTAAATATTTGGGGAACTGGCCTACATACTTATTCTGGTTTGTAGGATTTAAAGTTGCTTTAAGAAATCCGGATTGTCATCAGGCGGAATCATGCGACCTGGGCGGCGACGGGGCAGAGCTACAGATTTTGCTCGACCGATCAAGAGCCACGCTATAGCTCCAAGGGAACCAAAGATGATGATAATAATTAGCCAAGCCCACTTGGGTAGATTGCGTACCCGGTCTTGATCTGTGCGGGCGCAGTCGAAGAGGCCAAATAGCCAGATGGCTAGGCCGCCTATAACAATCAGAGCATCAAACATGGGTCTTAGTTTACTCTTTAAAGGAGCAGGGCGATTGCCAGGGATGTTGATAAGAATAATTGCAACTTCCCTACCTGGCCCAGCATTGGTATCAACTGCGCACCTGTGGCGCCGGCTCGGATTCCTCGGCTGATTTTCAAAGATATTGGTACGAAGAGAAGCGTGATGAGCGCCCAAGGAGTAATGAATGCGGCAAGTAGCCCTGCAAGATGAGCCAGCAGCAGCAGAGCATTGAACATCGCACGCGCCCGCTTATCTCCTAGACGAACGGCGACCGTCTTCTTTCCTACCAGCGAATCCTTTGGGAGGTCCCTCAAATTGTTGATTGCAAGGAGCGAACAAGAGAGGGCTCCGACGGGAACTGATATCAAGACGCTCTGCCATGAGATGCGGTGGGATTGCACAACGTAACTGCCCACGGTTGCGACGAGACCAAAGAAGATAAACACTGAAATTTCACCTAAGCCTGAGTAGCCATATGGACGCTTGCCGCCGGTGTAATTCCAGGCGGCGAAAATACTGACCAGCCCTACTAGGACGAGCCACCACGAGACGCGGATCGCCAAAATTGTCCCAAGGGCAGAAGCGATTGCAAAACAGATAAAGGCCGCTTGTTTTACAGCGCGGGCAGATGCCAAGCCGCTGGCAACCAGGCGCACAGGTCCAACGCGATTGTTGTCGGTTCCACGAATTCCATCGCTGTAGTCATTGGAATAATTAACGGCAATCTGAAGAAGCAAACTCACGAATAAAGCCAGTAAAGCATTGAGATAGTTGATCGAATGATGGTCTCTTCTGATCAACGCGGTTCCTACTAATACCGGCGAGATTGCTGCTGGGAGAGTTCGTGGACGTGCACCAGCTATCCAGATATTAGTTTTATTCATGGGCGTATCATCTCAAATTTTCTGGATAACGTCAGGCGATCGGGCTTTCCAATTGATGTGAAGGGTAATTCTATATTTTCAAGGAATAATTTCGGAACGGCATGGTTTCCAAAATTCTGACGTAAAGATTTAGAAATCTCATTATTATCCATTTCGCCCGAACTTGCTAAGCAGAGCTGCTGGCCCCATTCCAAATCTGCGATGGCACAACTCATAAAAGAACTTTGTTTCATCTTGTTGAGAAAGGCATCAATGGAACTTAAGGATATTTTTTCACCACCAGAGATAATCAGATCATCAATCCGCCCGAGGACCGTCAATTTTCCATCATCAAGATGACCAGCGTCATTCGTCAAGAACCATCCATCCAGGTCAGCCAAGGGAAGTTGTGATCCCAGATACCCATGGGCTTGCATTGGACCGCGCAGCGCTATGCGACCTTCTTCACGAATCTCGACTTCGACCCCATGAAGCGGCTGGCCGTTGTAGACGCACCCTCCGCTCATCTCTGACATTCCATAGGTGGTTATAACATTAATTCCAGAGTCTTTTGCTCTTCGAAGTAGATCTGGATCTATTGCGGCGCCACCAACTAATACAGCTTGAGCGTTTTGCAACTCACCTAAAAGATCACCTGCTTCATTCATTGCGCGGAAGAGTTGAGTGGGAACAATGGATGTGTAATCAAAGTTCCTCTCGGTTATCGAGCTTCCAAGTTCGATCGCTCGCACCAGAACATTTACACCGGCAATGTGATTAGTGGGCAAGAGCAACGACCAGCTTTGACCTGCCTTTGCATCGAGGAATTGATGGGATGCGGCGGCGCTAGCCTGGGCGGCGTGAGCGGTAAGAGCCACCTCTTTCGGAGCACCACTGGAACCACTGGTGGGGATCACTATCGCAATACTTGAGTCGACCGAGTTAAATTGAGAGGGAGCAAAGGCGAGCGCGGGACCAACTCCCTGCAGGGCTGCGTACAGCGCCTCCTGGATCTGGGGGATTGACCAGTTGGAGGGAACTTCTAACAGCTCTCGCGGTGACGTATTAACCATAGCCCCCGTAGGCTATCGGCTTGGAACGAATTACCGGAAGTGAAATTCCAGCGCTGCAAAAGGAGCAAGAGTGAGTAAGCCGTTTAAGCGTGAACCAGGCAGTCGAGTGATCCCAACCTGG
>CAIKID010000008.1 GCA_903827345.1 uncultured Actinomycetes bacterium
AAAACGCAGCGCGCTGGTCGTATTGGTACCGCCATGATGATCCTTGGCTTTGCGGTATTAAGCGTTGCAGTTGTGACACGTGGATTATCCGCACATCGCGTTCCATGGGGCAATATGTATGAATTTTCAATCACTGGCGCTCTGATGTTGACTGCGGCTTACCTATTTGCCTTCGCGAAATATAAGGTGCACTGGCTCGGACTCCCTGTATCAATCTCAGTACTTCTTACTTTAGGAACCGCCATAACGGTGCTCTACCGAGCTAGCGCACCATTGGTTCCTGCCCTTAAATCTCCTTGGCTCGCCATTCACGTCTTAGCTGCAATTATTTCCGGTGGAGTCTTCCTCGTCGCTAATCTCGTCGCAGCTACATTTCTTATTATGGAACGTTACGAACTTAAGGGCGGGCGCCCACTCTGGGCGAGCAAGATCCCTTCTCTTGATAGCTTGGATCAACTTTCCTATCGCTTGATCGCTTTCGTATTTCCACTCTGGACCTTTGCAGTTATAGCAGGCGCCATCTGGGCGGAATCTGCATGGGGTAAGTACTGGAGCTGGGATCCAAAAGAGACTTGGGCTTTCATTACTTGGGTGGCATATGCCGCATACCTACATGCACGTGTAACAGTGGGATGGCGTGGTCGTCGCGCTGCCTGGTTATGTATTTTTGCCGGCTCGACATTCCTGTTTAATTACATCTGGGTAAATATCTGGGGAACAGGCCTGCACACCTACTCAGGTTTGTAAGATTTAAAGTTGTTTTAAGAAATCTGGATTATCGTCGGGTGGAATCATTCGCCCAGGACGGGGACGGGGCGAGGCAATAGATTTTGGGCGACCAACTAAGAGCCACGCTATTGCTCCTACTGCAGTGAAGAAGATGATGATCAGTAGCCAAGCCCACTTGGGAAGGTTGCGGACGCGATCTTGATCTGTGCGAGCGCAGTCGAAGAGCCCAAATAACCAGATGGCGAGGCTGCCAATAGCGATCAGAGCATCAAACATGAGTAGTAGTTTACTGGTTAAACCAGAAGTGCGAGCGCCAAGGCTGTTGATAAGAATAATTGCAGTTTACCTACTTGGCCTAACATGGGAATTAATTGTGCTCCCGCTGCACCAGCTCTGACTCCTTGAGCGATCTTCGCAGTGAGTGGCAGAAAGAGCAGGGTAATGAGCGTCCACGGTGTGATGAAGGCTGCCAGGGCTGCTGCGAGTTGAGCTAAAAAGAGGAGTGCTACAAACATCGTCCGGGCTCGCTTATCACCAAGGCGAACGGCGACCGTCTTCTTTCCTACCAGCGAATCCTTTGGCAGGTCTCTCAGATTGTTGATTGCAAGGAGCGAACAGGAGAGCGCCCCGACAGGAACTGATACCAAGGCGCTCTGCCATGAGATGCGATGGGATTGCACAACGTAACTACCGACGGTCGCAACGAGACCAAAGAAGAGAAAGACTGAAAGTTCGCCTAAACCCGAGTAGCCATATGGACGCTTGCCGCCGGTGTAATTCCACGCGGCAAGGATGCTGACCAGACCTACAAGGACGAGCCACCAAGAGACTCGGATCGCCAAGATCGCACCGAGCGCGGATGCAGTTGCAAAGCAGATGAATGCAGCGTGTTTTACCGCGCGAGCAGATGCTAACCCGCTTGCGACCAGGCGCACGGGGCCAACTCGATTGTTGTCGGTGCCGCGGATTCCATCACTGTAGTCATTGGAATAATTGACTGCGATCTGAAGAAGCAGGCTAACCAATAAGGCCAAGATTGCATTGAGATAATTTATGGAATGGTGATCACGCCTGATGAGCGCAGTACCGACCAATACTGGTGAAATCGCTGCAGGCAGAGTTCGCGGACGGGCGCCGGCCAACCAAATATTTGTTCCACTCATGGTCGAATCATCTCAAACTTTCTGGATAAGGTCAGGCGATCGGGCTTCCCAATTGACGTAAATGGCAATTGGATATTCTCCAGAAATAGTTTTGGAACGGCGTGATTTCCAAAATTCGCACGCAATGATTGAGAAATTTCTTCTCTATTTAGCTCCCCAGAGGTAGCTAAGCAGAGTTGCTGGCCCCACTCGGGATCAGTGATAGCGCAACTCATGAAATTCTCTTCATACTTCTTATTGAGAAGCTCATCTATGGCGTTTAAAGAGATCTTCTCGCCGCCAGAGATAATCAGATCATCAATGCGACCGAGGATCGTTAATCTTTCACCGTCAAAGCGCCCAGCATCATTAGTTAAGAACCATCCATCTGCATCGGCAAGAGATAAAGGAGACCCTAGATACTCTTGAGCTTGCATGGGCCCGCGCAGCGCTATCCGACTCTCTTCGCGAATCTCTACTTCGACGCCATCTAGGGGTTGGCCGTTGTATACACATCCACCGCTCATCTCCGACATCCCGTAAGTTGTGACGACATTTATTCCGGCAGCGCGCGCTTGTTGGAGGAGATGCATATCTATCGCGGCGCCACCCACCAGAACAGCCTGCGCATTTTGTAAGTCGCGCAAGAGATCACCCGCTTCGCTTAATGCGCGGAAGAGCTGGGTGGGGACAATGGAGGTGTAATCAAAGTTCTGCTCCGCAATCGCAGTTCCGAGCGCAATCGCTCGGACTAGAACATTTACTCCAGCAATGTGATTTGTAGGCAAGAGCAAGGACCAGCTTTGGCCTGCTTGTGCTCCGAGGAATTTATGGGCTGCGGCAGCGCTGGCCCTTATGGCGTTGGCCGAGAGAGCTACTTCTTTCGCCTTACCGCTAGAGCCGCTGGTGGGAATAACGAGAGCAACGCCCTCGGCAACAGAGCTAAATTGGGAGGGCGCGAAGGAGAGCGCCGGGCCATCACCCTCTAGCGCAGAGTGCAAAGCCTCCTGGATGTGGGGGATTGACCACGAAGGGGGAACTTCTAGCAGTTCGCGCGGTGACGTATTAACCATAGCCCCCGTAGGCTATCGGCTTGGAACGAATTACCGGAAGTGAAATTCCAGCGCTGCAAAAGGAGCAAGAGTGAGTAAGCCGTTTAAGCGTGAACCAGGCAGTCGAGTGATCCCAACCTGG
>CAIKID010000009.1 GCA_903827345.1 uncultured Actinomycetes bacterium
AGCAGGGCAATAGGAATGATCGTCCAAAGTAACGATAGCGGATTTTCCAGCATAGCAACAACGCAGCCGCTCTCCACGGAAGAAGCCAAGATACAAGCTAGTTGATCAGATAGAGAAGTTAAATCTTTTTAGCGTCAGCGGCCAGGAACCAACCGACTGCAGCGAGCGCCACAGTTACTAATAGAACGGCAGCTGCGCCTGCTAAGTGCAAATCTTGTAGGTGAGCAGGCGCCTTTAATAGCGCGCTAAATATTCCCAATACCGCGGTTGAAAACACTAACACGATTATTGAGCCGGCCAAGGGGCGAACCGCACGGTGCGAACTCCAACTGCGCCATGCGTGAACTGCGAAGGTAATAAGCGCAATGGAGGCGATCAGAACCATGCTGCGATGCGCTAGGTGCAGAGCGACATAACGATTGGATATCCCGGTAGGGCAGAGTGGGAATCGCGCACAGTACTTTTCAGCGTCGGCATTTACTATCAGCGATCCCGAGATATAGAGCAACCCCGCTGCTGTAACTGCGATCCAACTTATTGGGCTGAGTCTTCGACCGACAAGGTTCACCTTTGGTACCAGGGAGGCGACGGCCGTGATGGTGGCTCCGGCGAGAAGTGCGAGCCCCGCGAGTAAATGTCCGGCAACTGTCGGTGCGCCATTTCCGTCGTAAACCGTGACTGCTCCGAGAATCACTTGGATGAAGATGATGAAACAGGTGAGAATCGCAGGGCGAATGGCTGCGGGTTGAACCTTGCTCCGCTTGGCAATGATCGCTGTAAGAATGACAAGTATCGAAGCTAGACCTGCAAAGTACCGGTGCATCTGTTCCATAAAGGCGTGAAAACCTTGGGCAGGGTTGAGGCTTCCCTTACATAGTGGCCAATCTGGACATCCCATGCCAGAGTCAGTGACTCGCACATGGCTTCCGAAGATAATGAGAAAGTAGACGATAATCGCAGAAGCTACGGCCACTCTAGGTAACCACTTTCCTGAATTTCTAAACATGGTCGGCATTCTTCCCCTTGCATGGGTACGCAATTCGCATTCTGAGAAAATACTTGATATTTCGCCACTCGCCAGAGTGTTAGCACCTAATGATTAATAAATTGGCGAAACTCTTACGGAAAGCCACCTCAGAGTGGCAAGATGTAAGCGTGAGTAAGACGGTAGTTCCTCTGCACCAGGTATCCATCAGATTCGCAGGCGATAGCGGTGACGGAATGCAGCTAACCGGTGATCGCTTCACTATGGATACCGCGATTTTAGGCAACGACATATCCACCCTTCCCAATTACCCCGCAGAGATAAGGGCGCCACAGGGGACTTTGCTCGGAGTTTCCTCATTTCAATTGCACTTTGCTGACCACCATATTCAAACACCTGGGGATGCACCGGATGTATTGGTCGCAATGAATCCTGCCGCGCTTAAAGCAAATATCAAAGATTTAGCTAAGGGCGCAACAATTATTGTTGATGCCGACGAATTCGTTCCACGGAACCTTACAAAAGTCGGCTACGAGACCAACCCCTTAGAAGATGGTTCGCTCGACGGATACAAGATTCATCCGATTGCATTGACCTCTTTAACGGTAGCCACCCTCTCTGAGTTGAATTTATCGCGTAAAGATGCTGAACGTTCCAAGAATATGTTCGCGCTAGGTCTGCTTACATGGATGTATAGCCGTCCTACCGAGACCACAGAAAGATTTCTCACCGGCAAATTCGCCAAGAAGCCTGATCTGCTTGAAGCCAATCTTCTTGCCTTCAAGGCTGGATGGAACTTTGGTGAGACTACTGAAGAGTTCTCGGTCTCTTACCAAATCGCGCCCGCAAAGATGCCAGCCGGTAAATATCGCAAAATCAGTGGTAAAACCGCACTTTCTTACGGGCTCAACGCGTCAGCTAAACAAAGTGGCCTCAAACTCTTCTTGGGTTCGTATCCAATAACACCAGCTTCCGATATTTTGCACGAACTTTCTAAGCATAAAAAATTTGGAGTAATTACTTTCCAAGCTGAAGATGAAATTGCTGCTGTCGGGTCTGCACTCGGTGCTGCATATGGCGGTGCCATCGGCGTTACATCAACGTCTGGTCCTGGCCTTGCCCTTAAGGCAGAGATGATTGGCCTTGGCGTGATGTTGGAATTGCCTCTCATCGTGATTGATGTACAACGCGGCGGACCTTCAACCGGTCTACCCACAAAGACCGAACAAGCAGATTTATTGCAGGCGATGTATGGCCGCAATGGCGAATCTCCTGTTGTTGTTATTGCACCAGCTACCCCTAAGGATTGTTTCAATATGGCGATCGAAGCGGTAAGAATAGCCACTACATATCGCGTCCCAGTATTTATTCTCTCGGATGGATACATCGCAAATGGTTCAGAGCCTTGGCGTATTCCGAGCGAAGCCGAGCTGCCAGATTTACATGTTGAATTTGCGCACACGGAAGAGAATTTCATGCCTTACAGCCGTGATCCAAAGACTCTCGCCCGGCCGTGGGCGATCCCGGGCACCAAAGGAATAGAACATCGAATCGGTGGAGTTGAAAAAGCTGATCAGACAGGTGCAATCTCCTATGACCCTACTAATCATGATTTCATGGTGCGCACTCGCGCCGCCAAGGTAGCTGGGGTACAAGTACCTGATCTAGAGGTTGATGACGTTACGGGTGACGCTGAAGTCTTGCTCTTAGGCTGGGGTTCAACATTTGGACCAATCGCCGCCGCGGTCGAAGCGCTCCGCGAAAATGGTCAGAAAGTTGCCCAAGCCCACCTTAAATATATAAACCCATTCCCAAAGAACTTGGGTGAAGTTCTTGCCAAATATGATCGTGTAATAGTTCCAGAGATGAACTTGGGTCAGCTAGCAATGTTGCTCCGTTCGGAATTCCTGAAAGATATTACTGGCTACAACAAGGTACGTGGACTTCCCTTTTCCACTACGGAAATTATTGAAGCAACGATGGCGGTGTTAAGTGACTGATATAGCGCTGACTAAGAAAGACTTTACATCCGACCAAGAGGTGCGTTGGTGCCCTGGATGCGGTGACTACTCAATTCTCTCTACCGTGCAATCCTTTTTACCCACGCTTGGGCTACCGCGAGAAAATATAGTTTTCATCTCAGGAATCGGATGTTCATCCCGCTTTCCATATTATTTAGAAACATTTGGCATTCACTCGATCCATGGTCGCGCGCCAGCGATCGCATCCGGATTAGCAATTTCGCGTCCGGATCTAACAATCTTCGTGATTACAGGTGACGGCGATGCCCTTTCCATTGGCGGTAACCACCTGATTCACGCATTGCGCCGCAATGTAAATCTCAAGATTTTGCTCTTCAACAACCGTATCTACGGTCTCACCAAGGGCCAATACTCGCCAACGAGCGAGGCAGGCAAGGTCACTAAATCCACTCCCATTGGATCCTTGGATACGCCATTTAATCCAATTTCGTTGGCACTCGGAGCGGAAGCTACCTTCGTAGCACGTTCAATAGATACCGACCGCAAACACTTGACCGAGATGTTGCAGGCCGCTGCAGCGCACAAGGGATCTGCTCTCATCGAGATCTATCAAAATTGCCCAATCTTCAATGACGATGCCTTCCTTGCTGTGAAGGATGGAGATACAAAGGGCGCAACTCTCTTGCAGTTAATTCATGGATCGCCCATTAAGTCCGAAACTCACGGCGTGATTATGGAGAATGGCTCTATGAAAGTCGTAGAACTTTCCACGGTTTCAGAGAGCGATCTGATCGTTCATAACGCTAATAATCCAGATCCTTCATATGCATTTGCTCTCTCAAGACTCTCTTCTTCAGAACTAGATCATGTCCCGATCGGTGTTTTCCGTGATGTAGCCCGACCTGAGTATTCATCGATGGTAAACCAACAGATCGCCGATGTAATAGCGAAGGATGGCGCCGGGAATTTAACTTCTTTGCTCGCCAGCGGGGATACTTGGGTAGTTAATTAATAGGGTTATTGTTGCCCAATGATCACCCTGCTCGCTGTGCTCGCTTACCTCGTCACCAGTTTTGCGGTAGTCCTCCTTACAATCCGAGTTCGCCAGTTGATTGCGATATATAAGAAGCAGCAACCGGATCCAACTCGCGGCGGGAACCGCGGGGCGCGCTTACGCAATATGTTTAAAGAGATTCTGGGGCATACCAAGATGCTCAACTTCACTGGCACCGGCATAGCGCACTGGTTCGTGATGGTCGGCTTCGTGGTTCTCTTTGGAACTTTACTTACCGCCTATGGGCAAGTAATCGATCCCACATTCGCTCTACCGCTCATCGGGCACTTCGTGGGATATGAACTCTTTGCAGAGACAATTGCTGCGCTCACGGGAATTGGAATCGTTACTCTCATCGGAATTCGTCAAGTAACAAGGTTCCGTACACGAAATCGTTTCTCTGGATCATCCATGGGCAAGGCCTATTACGTCGAGGCAACTATCTTGGCAATCGTTTTCTGTGTAATTGCCTTGCGTGGACTAGAAGGTGCGCTCTCGGGAGTTACCTCATGGAATTGGCACTATGCAATCTCTTGGCCAGCGGTACTTACCTTTAACTCGATGTCG
>CAIKID010000010.1 GCA_903827345.1 uncultured Actinomycetes bacterium
CCGAAGAGGAGTTCGGTCGACTTTATCTTGTTAGCTGATTGAAGTTTGCGAAAATCCATAGTTAGAACTTGACCTGCGGCGCCTTGCGATCTTGCGGATCATCGACTTCGTAAAATGGCCGGGAAGTGACGCCCGCAGATTTTACAAAGAGGCTACTAGGGAATGTCTTGACCGCCGAGTTGAGAGTCCGCACATTGTCGTTATAGAACTGGCGTGCAAAGGAGACCTTATTCTCTGTTGAAGATAGTTCTTCTTGCAGCGCCAAGAAGTTGGTTGATGCTTTTAGATCTGGGTAATTCTCGGTAACCGCGAGCAACCCACGAAGTGCTTGGGTGAGTTGGCCATCCGCAGCTGCAACATCGGCCACAGTGGTAGCTGTCGTAGCCTTGGCGCGAGCAGCGACGACCGCTTCAAAGGTACTTGATTCATGCGAGGCATAACCTTTGACGGTTTCAACTAAATTAGGGATCAAGTCAGAACGGCGCTTGAGTTGAACCTCAATCTGCGCGAAGGCTTCGTCAACTGAAATATTGGCACGCACCAAGCGGTTGCGCGACATAATTGCGTAAAGGGCGAGAATTAAAAGAATTGCAATAACGAGAACGGTGGCTTTCATAACCTGCTCCTTAGTACTTAGTTAACTTATTGAATCTTTGTTTGATGGAAGTTTAGCCAAGACTTACTTGGAGTTGGGCCGCGCTGTCCTTGATACCGAGAACCATAGAGAGCCGAGCCGTATGGATGCTCTGCGGGAGATGTGAGTTTGATGAGACAGAGCTGGCCAATCTTCATCCCAGGGAAGAGCTTTACGGGAAGGTTAGCTACATTGGAAAGTTCTAGAGTGATGTGACCAGAAAATCCCGGGTCAATAAAGCCGGCAGTCGAGTGGGTCAATAACCCGAGACGGCCGAGGGAAGATTTTCCTTCAAGGCGTCCAGCAATATCATCGGGGAGGGTAATGACCTCATAGGTACTTGCAAGAACAAATTCACCTGGGTGCAAGATGAAGTGCTCATCTGGGCCGACCGCAACTTCACGGGTGAGCTCTGCTTGTTCAATAGATGGATCGATTACCGAATATTTATGGTTTTCAAAGACGCGAAAGAAGCGATCGAGCCGAACATCCACACTTGATGGCTGAATCATCCCATCGCTAAAGGGTTCAACCTTCACCCGTCCAGCAGAGACTTCAGCGGCAATATCGCGATCACTAAGTAGCACGGTTAAAACCCTATCAGGCAGCGCGAGGGAGAGATGAAGGTCGATAGCCGATAGGTTTGCCTCATGAGCCCTCAACGCGCCATTCTCTTTCTCACCAGCGGCGCCTTTCTCTTCGCCATCAGTGGAATTGTCTCTAAATGGGTCATGGAGGCGGGATTGACCCCTTGGAGGCTTACCGAGGTGCGAACCACAGGCTCTTTCGTTGCACTTCTGGTCTATCTCGCTCTCAACGGACGGATTCACCAGTTGCGTCCTAGAAAAGGAGAAGGTGGACTTCTTGCTCTCTTTGGAATTATCGGAATCGCCGCGGTCCAATCTTTCTATTTCTTCTCAATTCTGCGACTTCACGTTTCCACCGCCTTGATTATTGAATTCACCGCCCCTATATGGATCGTGCTCTATCTGCGTTTGATTAAAAAGGTAAAGATTAATAATTCAATGTGGCTTGGACTTATTGCAGCCTTCATTGGGTTGATCTTGGTCGGTGAAGTCTGGAAGGGCTTAACGCTCAATGGGTTGGGAGTTATCTCCTCATTCATTGATGCGCTGAGCTTGGCAAGCTATTTCTTCTTAAGTCGTGCACTAGGAAAGCTTCGTAGCACAGAGACCATGCTGGTCTGGGGTTTTGGAATTACCGCGGTGCTATATGCGCTCGTCCAACCTTGGTGGTCATTTCCATTTCGAATCTTTACCAAGCCAATCGACCTTAATGGACATTTTGTCGGTCATCATCTCCCGGGATGGCTCCTTATTGGCTTCATCGTCCTATTTGGAACTGTTCTTCCCTACCTCTGCGTTGTTATCGGTATTAATGCACTCACTCCTCAAGCCGCAAGCATCATCGGAATGCTCGAACCGCTATTTGCTGGAGCTTTTGGTTGGATACTCCTGAAGGAAACTTTTACTACTATTCAACTCATCGGAGCGGCCGTGGTGCTTGGTGGAATCTTTATTGCCAATGAAAAGATTCCCGATGGAGTGGGCAACCTTTAAGGAGTAAGTAATGGATAAATTTGAAGATATTCTCCAAGCAAATCGCAATTTTGTTTCAACTTTTACCTCGGAGGATCTCACTGGAACCGCAGTTAAGGGCTTGGCAATTGTTACCTGCATGGATTCGCGCATCGACCCACTCCGTATTGTTGGAATGCACGCGGGTGACGCAAAGATTTTGCGTAACGCTGGTGCCCGCGTAACTGATGACGTTTTACGTACCCTTGTTCTTGCAACTCACTTGCTTGGGGTTAATCGCGTCTTGGTTATGCCGCATACCGATTGCCGCATGGCGAGTACCGACGAAGCCGGCATTCACGCCGCGATTTCTACGAAGAGTGGGGTAGATACCCGAAGTTTGGATTTCCAGACTACCTCTGACCAACACGGCGCACTCTTGAAAGATATTGTGAAGATTGAGAGCTATCCGCTCCTGCACGATGAAGTGCGAGTTATGGGAGCTATCTACGATGTCAAAAGTGGGTTGCTAACTTCAATAAATTAAATCGCTAACCTATTGCGAAGTTCTACTCGCCTCTTTACCCTTTAAATCCGAGCTCTTTTCATCGAGAGGGATTTACATATGGCGCATGATGTAATCACGGATAAACCAGGGGACTTTAAGATCGTTCCAACTAGTGCAATTCCGCTAGTAGCTGTCGTCTATATAGGACTCATCGTTGCAGTTGCTAGCAATCGCCTCTGGGCCTTGGATTTCTTTCACGTGGTTGGAGGCGCGTGCTGGACAGCTATCGACCTCTTCTTAGGATTTGTCATCGGACCAATTATTGGAAAGATGAGCATTCCGGCGCGAATGGAATTTTCTAAGAAATTTATGCCGAAGATGGTGCTCTTAATGCCGACGCTTGTCATTGCAACCTTAGCTGGAGGGTTTCAGTTAGCCAGGCACGAAGGTTTCATCCTCTCCTCGGATAAGCACCACCCTTGGGTCGTCGCCTCAATGATTGTTGTTGGAGTTCTGGCAGTTGTTGCGTTGGGATTTCTTGAACCTGCAAATATTGGCGTCCTCTTTGAGTTGAAGAAAGAACATCCCAATGGAGAGGTTATAGGAAAGCTCATGAAACGCTTTCTCTACACGGCTGGAATTACAGGGGTGATGCAGGTCGCCACCCTCATTATTATGACAAGGATCGCCACGCTATGAAGAATAAACTGCCTCCAATTTCAGAGCTCTCTGTTCTTGCTTTAGCAGTTGTGGTCGCCGGAGGGGTCTTCCTCGCGGCTCATCTTCCGAAACACGTCACTTTGGTTCCTACAACTATCGCAGTGGTAGTAGCCGGTGCGATTGTGCTCGTAAATCTCTTCTTACTGCGCCAAATCAAAGCGTTTGATTGGAAGGTCTTTGCCACTGTTGCTAAATGGACCCTACTGGCTTATGGACTAATTGCGGCTGCGCTCGAATACATCTTTATTAAAGATGGATCCCGCGGGAGCGTGTTAACGATTATGACTGCAACGCTCGTAATCTTCGCGATTAACTTACCGATTCACTTCGGTTTTACCGTCGCCAGGTACTCGGATAAAACGAGTTAATCCTTCACAAAGCTCTCGCCACCGCTAAATGCTGGAGCAATATCTGCAAAGCGGGCGAAGTGAAGTTGGGCGGCGACGGTAATGGTTCGGGTGGGACCATTACGATGCTTAGCGACGATTAAATCTGCCTCACCGGAGCGATTCTGATTGTCGTAGAGATCATCGCGGTGTAACAAAATAACCATATCTGCATCCTGCTCAATTGACCCTGATTCACGTAGGTCAGAGAGCATCGGCTTCTTATCGGCGCGCTGTTCTGGAGAACGGTTGAGCTGTGAGATCGCGATGATGGGGACGTTGAGCTCTTTAGCGAGCAACTTTAGATTACGTGAGAACTCAGAGACCTCTTGTTGGCGGCTCTCAACGCGCTTGCCAGAGGTCATCAGCTGCAAGTAGTCAATAACGATCAACTTCAAATTGTGGCGTTGCTTGAGGCGGCGGGCCTTTGAACGAATCTCCATGAGCGAGAGGTTTGGTGAGTCATCGATAAATAGCGGGGCCTGAGAAATTTCGCCCATACGCTTTGCTAACCGACCCCACTCATCATCAGAGAGCGAACCAGAACGAATGTTATTTAAGCCGACCTTCGCTTCGGCGGAGAGCATACGCATCGTGATCTCCGAGCGGCTCATTTCAAGGGAGAAGATCACCGAAGTATCGCCATTATGAATGGAGGCATGGCGCGCAATATCTAGGCCTAGTGTGGACTTACCGACGGCAGGACGCGCTGCTAAAACAATCATGTTCCCAGGATGAAAACCATTGGTCAGGGCATCGAGATCGCGAAAACCACTCTTGACTCCTTCATCTGCAACACCCGAGGAGATAGCTTCAATCTCATCTAGTGCGGCCGGGAGAAGTTCAGAAAGTTGAATGTAATCTTCACTCATTCGAGATTCGGTTACTTGATAGACCTCGGCCTGCGCCGCATCTACTGCATCATCAACATCGCCAGCTTCGGAATATCCCAGTTGAACGATCTTTGTTCCTGCTTCAACGAGGCGGCGTAAAATTGCACGGTCGCGCACAATACGGGCGTAATAACCAGCGTTAGCTGCAGTTGGCACAGAAGAGATAAGGGTGTGGAGATATGGTGCGCCGCCGGCGCGCGTAATATCACCACGTTTGGTGAGTTCGGCAGAGACGGTCACTGGATCGGCTGGGTCTCCACGACCATAGAGATCGAGAATTGCATCGTAGATAAGTTCGTGTGCGGGGCGATAGAAATCGCGCTCCTTGATAATTTCGACGACATCGGCGATGGCATCTTTAGAGAGAAGCATTCCACCGAGGACAGATTGTTCAGCGAGGAGATCTTGTGGAGGAGTTCGCTCGAATTCGATGGGGCGAGCCTGCAGACTGTTATTTCCGCGATTAGGAAGTTCAGCGATGCTCATGAGGTAATCCTCTTATGAGCAACTGACATTCCCTACATTCGCGAGAAGGGCATGTGCGCTCTCTGTGGGAAAGGGGAGTATTACTGGGGATAACCTGAGTTTTATTGTGGAGGGGGTGTGGGTAACTTCGTCCATACTGGGGATAGTCCGGCGAATCACCATCAAAAGACGCTCAAATTAGATACTTAGGCTGGGGATAAAGAAAAATCTAGCAATCTCAATAAATGAGAAAACCCCGCCAGGTGAACCAGGCGGGGTCACTCAATTGCCGTTAGTTAAGCAGCGACAACCTCAACTGCGATATTGGCAGCGACCTGCGCGTGCAGGGTTACCTTGGCAGCATAGTTGCCGAGCTTCTTCATGACAGGAGCCTTTAAGCGATGGCGATCAATATCGATACCAACCGATGATTTAATCGCTGCGATGAGGTCCTTATCGGTTACGGAACCGAAGAGTGAACCGGTAGCGCCAACCTTGGCTTTAACCACGATTGGTGCAGCTTCAAGTGATGCCTTGATTTCACGAGCATGGTCGAGATCGCGGATCTCCCGAGCGCTACGCGCACGACGAATTCCCTCGATCTGCTTCTCTCCACCGACCGACCAGGCAATTGCGTTGCCGTTGGGTAGCAAGGAGTTACGGGCATAGCCATCTTTAACAGTTACAACATCGCCAGCCTGGCCGAGTCCTGCAACTTCGCGTGTAAGGATGAGTTTCATATTTATCCTCTCCTTATCTAGCTGTTGAGGTGTAAGGCAAGAGCGCCATTTCGCGGGAGTTCTTGACCGCGGCAGCAATTGCACGTTGATGTTGGGTGCATGCACCCGTTACTCGGCGAGCGCGGATCTTGCCGCGATCGGAGATGAACTTACGAAGGGTAGCGATGTCCTTATAATCAATATAAGAAACTTTCTGTTGGCAGAAAGAGCATGGCTTCTTCTTAAATTTCTTTAAAGCCGCAGCCGACATCTTCGGTGCGACCTTCTTTGGCTTTAAGGTCTTATTACTTCTTGCTCCCACTGTGGTGCTCCTTTATGAGGGCCCTGTTTATTAAAACAGGAATGGTTGGTTTAAATGAATTAGAACGGAGGTTGATCGTCAGCTGCTCCAGTTGCCCAACCGCCACCTACTGGTGCGGCTGACCAAGGATCATCTGCAGATGCAGTTTCAGTCGTTGCGGTGAAACCGCCAGTACCAGCACCGCGAGTTGTCTTGGTGACCTTTGCGGTTGCGTTGCGAAGTGATGGACCTACTTCGTCAACTTCAACCTCAAATACTGTGCGCTTTTCGCCCTCTTTAGTCTCATAAGAGCGCTGCTTGAGTCGTCCAGATACTATGACGCGCATTCCGCGAGTCAAAGATTCTGCAACATTCTCTGCAGCCTGACGCCAAATTTGGCAATTAAGAAAGAGGCTATCGCCATCTTTCCACTCGTTCGTTGCCTTATCGAGATAACGAGGAGTTGATGCAACGGTGAACTTTGCGACAGCAGCACCAGATGGTGTGAAGCGCAGTTCAGGATCGCTTGTTAAGTTACCGATCATTGTGATTGTTGTATCGCCAGCTGCCATTTTTCTCTCGCTTAACTAGTGACTGATTATGAGTTGAGTTGATCTGGACGAACGACCTTGGTGCGAAGCACGGCCTCGTTCAAATTGAGTTGGCGATCAAGTTCTTTGATCGCATCTGGACCACAGTGCAGATCAGCAACAGCGTAGATGCCTTCGGCCTTCTTATTTATTTCGAAGGTCATGCGGCGACGGCCCCAAATATCGAGCTTGTCGACGGTTCCACCACTGTCTTTGATGATCTTGAGATATGTCTCAAGACTTGGTGCGACTGTGCGTTCTTCTAGGTCTGGATCGAGAATGACCATGATTTCATAATGACGCATGCGTTAACCCCACCTCCTCTGGACTAAAGCGGCCGTGGGATTTCCACGACAGGAGGGTTACTGCTCCTAAAGCGGAAAGGACGGTGCCCTGTTCGCGTGAGGAAGGGTAAGCCTAACTCTCCGCGCCAGATAGGAGAAATTCCTCCTCTTGGGGAGCCTGAACGGGTGTGGATAAGAGGATTTTGAGGGCGAAGAAGAGGCTCGCTCCCACCCGGAGGAGGATTGCGGCCGCATACCAAGGGGTAGGGAGTGAGAATTTGGCCCCGGCAAAGCTGCCGAGGTACTCCCAAATGGCAAAGTGGTAGATCGCTTCGCTCCCCTGCCAGATCCAGAAAGCTGAGCGGTGGCGATTATTTACAAGAGCCATTACCCCGAGAGGGGCTAGCCAGAGGACATATTGCGGGGAGTACACCTTATTAAAAGCGGTGAAGAGGGCGACAAAGATAAAGGCGATCTCGGCCAAATTCGGGGTAATTGCTCGACGCAGTAGCACCGCAAATGCAGCCAGAGAGGTGAGAATAAATAGAGCCGCCCACAACAGATTAATTCCCGGTGGATTTATTTTAAAGATATTTAGCGCCTGCCAAATTGAGCCGAGATCTGCGGGGCGCGATCCATTCAACTTAAAGAATCGCCACCAACCCGTCGGAGTTGTAAGTGCAAAGGGAAGATTAATTACAATCCATAAGAAGAGAGTCTGTGCAATGTAGCGAACGCCGCGACGAATCTCTCCTTGCCTAATAAAGATGAGGGCCATTGGAATGAGTAAAACAATCGGGAAAAATTTGGTGGCAATAGAGATCGCCAATACAACCGCGCTCAATTCATATCGCTTTCGATCAAACCAGTAAATCGAAGCAACCGCCGTTAAAACAGCCCAGAGATCCCAATTGATATACAACGATGCAATGACCGCCGGAAGAACGGGAAGTAAATACCACTTCTTCGGATTTATCCTCGATACTACAAAAGCTAGAGCAATAAAGAGTAGGGCTAAGAGAGCAACATTGATGAGAAAATAATTTTTATCAGAGTAGTAACCACTTGGGGTCACTAGGGCAGTTGCCCACATTACGACCCCGGTAAGAGGAGGATATTCAACGGAATTAGATGCACTTGAATATGGCCAGACGTGATGTATTAATCCGCGCGCATCAAAGAGTGCCGGCAGGTCGCTGTAGCATTCATGGGAATCAACGCCAACTCCCGTCCAATTTGTGTTGTAGCAGTGGTCGAACTTGGCGAAGGACAGCAGCGCTGCAAAGAGCGCTAGGGCGAGGACGGCTTTTGATAAGAAAGAAAACCGCATCGCTTCTCCGCTTTTTACTTCTTCTTCTTAGGAGCGGGTGCTGGCTTTGGAGTCGGAGTAGGAGAAACAGCAAGGGCGGGATCCATCGTTGGCACTGCGCTCTGCATAGGAACTGGATCAACTCCACCGATATTGGCCGCTGGAGGGAAATCCATGATCGGAACATGGGCCAACGCTTTCTTCATATATAAATCCCAAATTCGAGCTGGGTAAGTTCCACCGGTAACAGCATTCAATCCACCGATGCCGTTCAGAGATTGCGAGGCGTTATCTCTAAAAAATGCGACGCTCGTTGCCATCTGCGGCACAAAGCCGGAGAACCAGGCGCTGGCATTGTCAGTGGTGGTGCCTGTCTTACCGGCGCTTGGTCTGCCCAAATCTGCAACCGCACCCGAAGCTGTTCCGTATGTAGTGACAGCTTGTAGAGCGATCGTAAGGTCAGCCATAACATCGCTAGCGAATACCTGACTGGATTGTGGTTGTGCTTGATACAAAATTCCCCCGTTGTTACCAAGGACTTGGGAGACGATATAAGGCTTGGCGTAGATACCTTGCGCTGCGAAAGTCGCATATGCCGATGCCACGTCAATTACATGAGGGCTAGCCACCCCTAGAGTTACAGATGGTCCTGAAACCATCTGTACCGATGCTGGGATACCTGCACGTCGCGCAACGTCAATAACTTTATCTGGGCCTACCTTGATACCAAGAGGAACGAAGACGGTGTTGACCGAGTTAGCCAAGGCATCTAAAAGATTTACATTCTTAAACTGCTCGTTGCCATAATTGAAAACTGGATATGGCCCTTGTGAGCCTGGATCGTAGAAGACTTGTGGTGATCGACCATTCCACACGGATTGCAAACTAATTCCCGCTTCGAGTGCGGCTGTGAGAGCAAAGGGTTTGAAGGAAGAACCAGCTTGGGTTGTGGCTTGTGTTGCATTGTTGAACTGGCTTTTTAAATAATCTTGTCCGCCATAGAGAGCTAACACGGCTCCGGTGCCCGGCTGTATTGATACCAAGGCGATTCGTAAATTTGTAAATGGTGCTTTAGGGGTGCGCTTCGCTACAGCATCTACCGCAGCCTCTTGATCCTTCTTAACAAGAGTGGTCTTTACAACTAAACCGCCTTGCATCAATTGATCTTGAGTAAATCCATACTGTTGCAATTGATTTTCAATCCAAGAGACGACATAACCCTTTGGTCCCGCTAGTGATCCCGGCGAGACCCGGGGTTGAATAAATGGGAAGACCTGCTTTGCCTCTTGTGCAGGAGTTAACCAGTTAGCTTTGACCATCCCATCCAAAACATATTTCCATCGCGCCTTTAAGCGAGCCAAATATGTTGGGCCGTTGGCGGGATCATAAAAGCCTGGAGCGTTCAATACGCTGGCGAGCACCGCAGCTTGCGAAATACTCAACTGATCGACTGTTCTTCCGAAGAAGACTTGGGAACCAGTTTGAACTCCATAGGCCCCGCGACCGAAGTAAATCGTGTTGAGATAATCCTCAAGGATCTGATCTTTGGAAAGTTGTTGCTCAAGTTTTACAGCAATGACAATCTCCTTGATTTTTCTCTGAATACTCTTCTGAGGAGATAAGAATGCCGTCTTCGCATATTGCTGGGTGATGGTTGAACCACCCTGTAATGATCCACCGCGCACGTCGTGCCAGAGTGCACGCAGAATTCCTGTTGGACTAAAAGCGTGCTCGGTATAGAAGTTGCGATCTTCAGCAGCCATGATGGCGTGGCGCACATTAATTGGAATGCTGGCCAGCTGAACGCTAGTTCGATCCTGCGCACCGACTCGGCCGATCTCGGAGCCATCGGCATACTGGATGATCGTGGCTTGACTATTCACATATTGATTGGGGTCTGGAATTTTTACCGTGAAGTACGCATATGAAAAGAGGTAAGTGCCGATAACAAATCCTCCACCGATGGTGAAGATCGCACCCCGAATAAACCAGGTTCGTAGGTTCTCTCGGGTGGGTTTGTTCATGCGGAAAGGTTACCGCCCTGCGCTGCTGGCGTAGTCCTCATCTTCGAGGGTTCGCACCTTGCGAGGTGGTTTGCGATACTTTCCATCGCCCAACCTAAATGAGTAGATCAGGTGGTGCCATCCACACCCCATGCAGACTTCGACGATATATACGCGGAATTCACCGTATTCGTTCTGCATTTCTGCAATTTCACTCGAAGTCTTAATGCGGCCTGAGTACTGACCGAGTTGATCTCCAAAGGTGTAACGGAGTTCAACCATCTCCTCTTTTCGGCAGACCGGACAGAGTCGCGCCACGCGTTCGCCGTGATATTTAGCAGCGCTCTTGAGATAAGGATCTGCATCGCATGCATCCAGTCCAGAGGTCGTGCCTTTAAATAGCGAAATTAGCGTAGCCCTACGCTTAAGTGAATAGTCGATCGCATCACGACGACTCCACAGGACGGCCAACATAGTTGCCAAGAATAAACCTTTATTACTAACTACGCTTGGCGTTATGAAAAGGGTTGGGATGAGCACCAATTGGAGATTCCACCCCGGAACTAAGTTGCCAAAGATTCTGACGATTCGCTGGTTGGGACAAGTCGGCGATGGGATATTTCAGTCGGCTCTAGCATCCTTCGTCCTCTTCTCGCCAGAGCGCCAACCCAGCGCCGTGGGAGCAGCGACCGCCTTTGCCGTCATCCTCCTTCCATATTCTCTTGTCGGGCCATATGCCGGCGTCTTCTTAGATCGATTCTCCAGACAACGGATAGTTCAAATTTCCAATGTGGTGCGCGCTCTGGATTTAGTGCTTATTACATTGCTAATTAAATCTGGGGCAACAGGTATTCCCTTAACTCTTCTTGTGTTGGTGGCTTTTGGAATAAATAGATTGATTCTCTCTGGATTATCAGCAGGACTCCCGTTGGTGGTTACGAAAGGTGAATTGATCGCGGCCAATGCGCTGGCAGTGACCGGCGGAAGTATCGGCGTAGTTATTGGTGGTGGACTTGGCATTGGAGTCAAGAAATTATTTGATGCGCATGGAAAGAGTGATCTCGCTGATGCAAAGGTTATTTTGATTGCTATGTGCCTTTATCTGGCAAGTGCTTACTTCACTAGACATTTATCACGGATGGATATTGGTCCTGCTGCACATGAAGTTCCAGCAGAATTTCGCGGCTTAGGTGAATTGAAGGAGGGGTGGCGGATACTTGAAAATCACCCAGATGTGCTCCGTGGAATTTTTACCACCGCCATTCAGAGAGGTGGGCTGACGGCGCTCACTTTGATGGGATTGTTGCTGGAACGCAACACCTTTAACTCACCTAACAATCCCGATGCCGGTCTGGCTAGTTTTGGTTTCGCGCTAGGAGTTGCCGGAGTTGGTTTTGGTGTTGGTTCCTTTATCACTCCTTACTTCGTTGCATACTTCGGAAGACATCGTTGGGTTCGCATGATGATGGTTGGGCCAATTATCTTCTTGATTCTCTTCGCCTTTATTCCTCAAGAGTGGTTACTTATAACCACCGCATTCTTTATTGCGGCCTGCGGACAGGCCGTTAAAGTTACAAACGATGCCTTGGTGCAATCGCAAATAGCAGATGAATACCGGGGTCGAGTCTTCGCTTTTTACGATGTCGCTGTAAACGGGATAATAGTTCTTGGTGCGCTTATTGCAGCGCTCGTATTACCGAAAAGTGGCAAATCTGTTGAGTTACCACTTATAACGGCTATTGCCTTTGCAATAACTTCGTTGCTGTTATTGAGACCGTCCAAGTTCTTTATCGCTCGCCCAGGCGAGTAACTCTTTCGTCGCGTCGGCCTCACCTAGAGGTCCACGCTCCATCCGCAACTCCAAGAGATAGTCATAGGCTTGACCAACTAATCGCGAGGGTTTGATGCCCAGAATCTCCATTATTTGTTGGCCATCTAGATCAGGACGGATGCGGTCTAACTCCTCCTGCGCTTTAAGTTCCTCAATACGTTTTTCGAGGGAATCGTATGTGCGGGCCAATTGATCAGCTTTGCGTTGATTGCGAGTGGTGCAATCGGCGCGAGTAAGCACATGGAGATGATTAAGTAAATCTCCCGCATCACGGATATAGCGACGAACCGCAGAATCGGTCCATTCGCCACCGCCATACCCATGAAAACGCAGATGTAAGAAAACGAGGTTGGAAACTTCATCTACTGTCTTGCTATCGAAACGTAACTCCACCAGCCGTTTCTTTGTCATTTTGGCGCCGACAACTTCGTGGTGGTGAAAAGAGACGCCGCCTCCAGGAATCAATTCTCGAGTTCGTGGCTTTCCGATGTCATGCATCAACGCGGCTAACCTGATAGTTAGGTTCGGACCACCCAAACGCTCTTCGTGGGCAATCGCCTGTTCCAAAACGGTGAGTGTGTGTTCGTATACATCTTTATGGTGGTGGTGCTCATCAATTTCAAGTTTAAGTTTTGGAAGTTCAGGAAGGAAGATTGCAGCCAAACCTGTTTCAACTAGGAGTTGCAGGCCAAGGCGTGGATTTTGTGACATCAACGTTTTGATTAGTTCCTCGCGGATCCGCTCCGACGAGATAATTGAAAGGCGCCCTGACATCTCATTGATTGCGACAATAATTTCTGGATCAACCGAAAAATTGAGTTGAGCAACAAAGCGTGCAGCTCGCATCATGCGCAGTGGATCATCAGAGAACGATGTCTGCGCACTTCCTGGTGTTCTCAATATTTTCTTTGCTAGATCTCCAGCGCCATCGAAGAGATCAATAAAGACTGGGGTATCACCGGTTAGCTCCAACGCCATGGCATTAACTGTGAAATCTCGTCGGGATAGATCTCCTTCTATTGAATCTCCAAAATTAACTTCAGGTTTTCGGGAGTCCCGATCGTAACTTTCACTGCGATATGTAGTTACTTCAATCGTTACATCACCGCTCTTGGCGGCGATTGTTCCGAAGGCGGCGCCAGTCTCCCAGATGGAATCACCCCACCTCTTAAGGATTTTGCTGGAGTCTGCAGGACGCGCATTGGTCGTGAAATCCAAATCATTTCCTAGGCGACCTAAGATCGCATCACGGACTGGGCCGCCGACGAGCGCCAGAGTAAATCCTGACTCTTTGAAAGCCCGTGCGAGAGTCGTAATCAAGGGCCCGTGAAGTTCGAGGGCACCGAGAGCCAGTTCGGCGGCGATCTTCTGAGGATTGGGTTTCTGGGTACTCACAATGAGTAAGGCTAGAGCAGTACCCTTCTCTTATGACCCCGGCACCTGGTGCGGGTGGCGAAGCGAAACGGAAAAAACGTCGGAGACGGCGTCCTGCGGGCCCACACACACCTACTAATTCTTC
>CAIKID010000011.1 GCA_903827345.1 uncultured Actinomycetes bacterium
GCATTCCATTCAGGTCAAACAATCGAAAAGATCACTGCGGATTCAGATCGCGATCGTTGGTTCGATGCCGAAGAGGCGAAGAGTTACGGCCTCGTCGACCATGTCGTTCGTTCTGTGGGACAAGTTTCTGGAAGTGGTGGAACAGCATGAAAAACGAGATGAATAGCGCGCAAGAGATCACAAGCCGTTATGTGCTTCCAACTATCGAAGAGAAGACTTCGTATGGCTACAAGCGCCTAGATCCATACACAAAGCTCTTCGAAGAGCGCATCATTTTCGTTGGTCAAGCAATTGATGACACCGTGGCAAATGACGTCATGGCTCAGCTCTTGACCCTCGAGTCGATGGATCCAGATCGCGACATCATGATGTACATCAACTCACCTGGTGGTTCATTCACCGCGTTGACAGCTATTTACGACACCATGCAATTCGTCCGCCCCGATGTTATGACCATCTGCCTCGGACAAGCAGCTTCTGCTGCAGCTGTCCTTTTGGCTGGTGGCGCAAAGGGCAAGCGCATGGCGCTGGAAAATGCCCGCATCTTGATTCACCAGCCTTATTCAGAGGGTGGCGGTCAAGGGTCAGATATCGAAATCCAGGCTGCAGAGATCATGCGTATGCGTTCACTCCTTGAGAAAATGCTTGCGAAGGATTCCAATAAGACTGTTGAAGAAGTATCGAAGGATATTGAGCGTGACAAGATTCTGACCGCCGAAGAGGCAGTTGCCTACGGCATCATCGATCAGGTTCTTGCTAGCCGCAAGGCGATCAAGCCATAACTTGATTCTTCTATAAGCGAACAGGCTGGGCGGAAAAAACCGCCCAGCCTTTTGCATTTCCATTTACGCTTAACCCATGACCACGCGAATTGGCGAAACCGGCGATCTTCTTAAATGTTCCTTCTGTGGCAAGACGCAGAAGCAAGTTAAGAAGTTGATCGCTGGACCTGGCGTTTACATCTGCGACGAGTGCATCGATCTCTGTAACGAAATTATTGTCGAAGAGCTCAACGAGACCTCTCAGCTCGGGCTCACCGAAGTCCCAAAGCCACAAGAGATCTACTCCTTCTTGGACCAGTATGTAGTTGGTCAAGATCGTGCCAAGAAGTCACTCTCGGTTGCTGTTTACAACCATTACAAGCGAGTTCAATCTGACCTTGGAAATCGCGAAGATGCTGTCGAACTCGCAAAGTCGAATATCCTGATTCTTGGACCAACTGGTTGTGGCAAGACTCTGCTCGCCCAAACTCTGGCGCGCATGCTCAACGTTCCTTTTGCAATCGCCGATGCCACAGCGTTGACCGAGGCAGGCTATGTTGGTGAAGATGTCGAAAACATCTTGCTCAAACTTATTCAAGCTGCAGACTTTGATGTGAAGAAAGCCGAAACCGGAATTATCTATATCGACGAAATCGATAAGGTCGCTCGCAAGTCAGAGAACCCATCGATCACTCGCGATGTATCTGGTGAAGGCGTGCAGCAAGCTCTCCTTAAGATTCTCGAAGGCACTACTGCCTCTGTTCCACCGCAGGGCGGGCGCAAACATCCGCACCAAGAATTCCTCCAGATCGATACAACCAATATCCTCTTTATCGTCGGCGGAGCTTTCGCTGGCCTAGAAAAGATTATCGAAAGTCGCAAGGGCAAGGCTGGGGTCGGCTTCAACGCAACCCTGCAGACTCAAGCCGATATCGATCAGATCGATATCTTCGGCGAGGTCATGCCCGAGGACCTACTTAAGTTTGGAATGATTCCAGAATTCATCGGGCGCTTACCTATTCTTACAAGTGTCGAAAAACTAGATCGCCCGGCGCTCATGCAGATTTTGACCGAGCCAAAGAACGCCTTGATCAAGCAATACCAACGCCTCTTTGATATCGATGGGGTCGAACTCGAATTCACCTCCGAAGCTCTTGAGGTTGTGGCAGATCTTGCAATTAAGCGCGGTACCGGAGCTCGTGGCCTGCGCGCCATCATGGAGGAAACCCTCCTTGGCGTGATGTACGAAGTGCCATCCCGCAAAGAGGTAGAACGAGTCGTTATTACCCCAGAAGTTGTCCTCAAGGAATCTCTCCCTACCTATATCAACCGTGGCGCTGGGCCAAAGCGGGCGGTCAAGGGCGAAAAGCGCGATGAAGAGAAGAGCGCTTAACTTAATCTAGACTCTCTCCTTATGAACGAGCGCCCGGAACTTGCAGCGAGTTTTACTCCTGCCGAGATAGAGCCTGGTCTCTACAAGAAGTGGCTAGTTGCCGAATATTTCAAGGCAGATGCCAACTCCGAAAAGCCGCCTTTCACAATCGTTATTCCGCCTCCTAACGTAACTGGTTCACTCCATATCGGCCACGCGCTCGATCTCACTTTGCAAGACATATTGATCCGCATGAAACGAATGAAGGGCTTTGAAGCGCTCTGGCTACCCGGAATGGATCACGCAGGAATCGCTACACAAAACCTCGTCGAGAAGCAGTTGGCTGCGCAAGGGATCTCTCGCCATGACTTGGGACGTGAAAAGTTTGTTGAAAAAGTTTGGGAATGGAAGAACGAATCTGGCGGATTAATTCTCGATCAGATCCAACGCTTGGGTGCCAGCGTTGACTGGTCGCGTGAACGATTCACGATGGACCCAGGTTTATCTCTCGCGGTCCGCACGATCTTTAAGCGACTTTATGACGATGGTCTTATTTACCGCGCCGAAAGAATTATTAACTGGTGCCCTCGTTGTATGACGGCTCTCTCTGATATCGAAGTAGAGCATTCAGATATCGAAGGTGAATTCGTTTCGGTTCGCTACGGCGATGACGATCTACAAATTACAGTAGCAACGACTCGACCAGAGACGATGCTCGGTGACGGCGCCGTTGCGGTGCACCCCGATGACCCACGTTACGCGCATCTTGTCGGCAAGAAAGTTTTGTTGCCGTTAGCTAATCGTTGGATCCCAATCATTGCGGATGAGCTGGTTGATCCAGATTTCGGAACCGGAGCTGTAAAAGTTACTGGTGCTCATGATCCCAATGACTTTGAAATGGCCACTCGCCATGGCATCGAAATGCCGATCATTATGAACACACAAGCAGTGATGGAAGGTTCCAATACCGAATTTGACGGTATGGATCGCTTTGTTGCTCGCGTTGCCGTTGTTGCAGAATTGCGCAAACAAGGTCGCATCGTTGCCGAGAAACGTCCATACCTGCACTCTGTTGGGCATTGCAGTCGTTGCGACACAATCGTTGAACCCCTTTTATCTAAACAATGGTTTGTAAAAGTGGGACCACTTGCAAAAGCCGCAGGCGATGCAGTGCGTGATGGCCGAGTCAAGATCGAACCAGATGAACTTTCTCCGCGTTACTTCGATTGGGTAGATGGAATGCACGACTGGTGCATATCGCGCCAACTCTGGTGGGGCCATCGCATTCCGGTTTACTACGGTCCCAACGATGAAGTTGTTGTCTGTGGTCCCGGGGAAGAACCTCCTGCTGGATACACCCAAGATCCTGATGTCTTAGATACCTGGTTCTCCTCTGGACTCTGGCCCTTTTCAACGCTGGGGTGGCCTGACGAGACGGCAGATCTTAAGAAGTTTTATCCGACATCAGTTCTGGTCACTGGTTATGACATTTTGTTCTTCTGGGTCGCACGCATGATGATGCTGGGCTTATATGCAATGGATGGCGTCCAACCATTTCACACGATTGCGCTGCACGGCTTAGTACGCGACAAATTCGGAAAGAAGATGTCTAAGAGTCGTGGCAACGGCATTGATCCCATCGAATTCATGGATAAATATGGCTCTGATGCGGTTCGCTTTACCTTGGCGCGCATGGCCAATCCAGGTACCGACCAGGCACTCGCAGAAGAGTGGATTGCCGGCTCTCGCAATTTTGCAACCAAACTGTGGAACGCAACGCGCTTCGCAACAATGAATGGTGCTCATACTGACGGAGAACTTCCAGTATTTGATTCGCTGAATCTCATCGATCAATGGATTATCACTCGCCTCAATGAAACCATCACCGAAGTCGATGCCTTGCTCGAAAAATTTGAATTTGCTAAGGCGCTTGAACTTCTCTACCACTTTGCGTGGGATGACCTATGTGACTGGTACCTCGAACTTACAAAATCAACATTTGCTGGGGACGATTCCGCTGGGACTGCACGAGTCCTTGGTTATGTTCTGGATCAACTGATGCGTCTATTGCATCCAGTAATGCCATTTATCACCGAAGAGATTTGGTGCACCCTTACCGGAAACGAATCTCTGGTTATTGCATCCTGGCCTGTCGCGCAACCATCGCACTCCAGCGAAAAATCACTAAAGGCGGTTGCCACGATTCAAGAGATCATTACCGAAATTCGCCGCTTCCGAAATGATCAAGGAATCAAAACTTCTGCAAAGATCGTTGCAAAGTTCAGCGGACTAGGCGAACTTTCGGATTACGAAGATGCCATTCGTTTTATTGTTCGTGCCGACCGTGGCGATGGACCATTCAGTGCAACCATCGAATTGGGTTCTGTAGTGATTGACTTTGATTTGACTGGCGCGATCGATGTGAAAGCTGAACGCGCACGCTTAACCAAAGATCTGGCCACCGCGCAAAAAGATCTGGCGACAGCTAAGGTGAAACTCGAAAACGAAGGATTTATGGCGAAAGCGCCTCTCGAAGTTGTTACCGAGATTCGCGAACGCCTTGAGGTCACATCGACCGATATTTTGCGTATTGAAGCCGCGCTTGCTGCGCTACCAACCGAATAGAGCCACATGACCGCGCCAGATGATCTTCAAACTCTCGATGCGATTTACAACGCTCTCTTAAAGCGTTGGCCAGAGACGCGCATTGAACCTTCATTGGATCGAATCGCCGCTCTCTGCGATGCGCTGGGCAGCCCTCAGCTCTCATATCCCACCATCCATGTAGGTGGAACGAACGGTAAAACGACGACCTCCAGGATGATCGATGCCTTGCTTCGTGAGCTCGGATACCGCACTGGTCGCTTCACTAGCCCGCACCTTGAAAGCTTCCTCGAGCGCATCTCTATTAATGGCCTACCTATTCCCCCGGAAGGGATGATTGCCACATATAACGATGTCGCCCTCTATTTTGATTTGATCGATAGCCGCCAGCCGCACCCGGTTTCGTTCTTTGAAGCTATGACGGCTTTAGCTTTTGTAGCCTTTGCAGAGTTTCCAGTTGATGTCGCGGTGATAGAGGTCGGCATGGGTGGAGAGTGGGATGCCACCAATGTCGTTCAGAGCCAGGTCTCGGTAATCACTCCCATTGGTCTTGATCATCAGGAGTATTTAGGAAACACGTTAGAGGAGATCGCTCTTACTAAATCAGGAATTATTAAGGCCGGGTCACACGTGGTTCTCGCTGCGCAACCACCCGAGGTAGCAACAATCCTGACGGCGCGCGTAATTGAACGAGCCGCGATTCCATATCGCGAAGGTTTGGAATTTTCGGTCGCAAAGCGCGGCCTCGCTGTCGGCGGTCAGTTGGTTTCGGTTAATGGCGTCCTTGGTCTCTACGAAGATATTTTCATTCCACTCTACGGCGCACATCAATCAACCAATGCGGCGGTCGCGTTAGCGGCGGTCGAGGCGTTCGCCGGCGTCAAACTCGATGACGAGATTGTTCGAAAGGCATTTGCTAACGTTGATTCCCCAGGACGACTGGAAGTCATCTATCGCGATCCGACTCTGATCGTTGATGCTGCTCATAATCCTCATGGCGCGCATGCTCTGGCGCAAACCCTCGCCAACGAATTCGATTTTGAGTCCGTCTTTGGAGTTGTTGCAATTCTTGGCGATAAGGATGCGCTTGGAGTACTTAAGGAATTAGAGCCAGTTATTGATCGCCTGGTAGTTACACAGAGCACATCCGATCGCGCTCTTCCAGTGGATGCTCTCTTCGATTTGGCGCTTACTGTTTTCGGCGCAGAACGGACTTTCAAAGAGCCTGACCTGCGCACAGCGATTACATATGCGATGGAGCAATGCACCCTTATCAATCAGGTGAGTGAGGGAATTTCTGCAGTTGTTGTCACGGGCTCGGTTGTGACAGCGGGGGAGACGCGTACGATTGTTCGATCAATCGCCGGTTACGACGAATGAGAGTATTAGGTTCTGCAGTTCTTGCAATGGAATTTTTGGTCATGGACTTTGCACTCTTGATAGCAATGAATAAACATGGCGCGCTTGCCCTTGCGTTGGGAGGGGCTCTCGCACTAGTAATTTTATTGACAGCGGGGATGATGAAGAAGATGACCGGGTGGTACTTGGGCTCTATCTGGCAGCTCTGCCTCATCGCATATGGCTTCGTCGTTCCGGCGATGTATTTCTTGGGAGCCCTCTTTGCTCTGCTTTGGGCGAGCGCCTTTCTCATCGGGCGCAAGG
Organism: uncultured Actinomycetes bacterium; assembly: GCA_903827345.1. Taxonomy (GTDB): domain Bacteria; phylum Actinomycetota; class Actinomycetes; order Nanopelagicales; family Nanopelagicaceae; genus PALSA-747. Next base: position 6,400 of record CAIKID010000011.1, read on the forward strand.
GTGAGGCCATAAGGGCAGCCCTCTTGGCTAACCCTCCAACGGAGTAAATTTCCCGCAAAATCGCCTCGATTCTTTCCCTTGGGGAGTACCGAATACACTTCCCCCATGGAAAGAACCCTGATCTTGGTCAAGCCCGATGGCGTTAAGCGCAATTTGGTCGGCGAAGTGCTTTCTCGTATCGAGGACAAGGGTTACACAATTGCGGCACTAAAGATGATGAACGCTGATCGCTCACTCTTGGTTCGCCATTATGCGGAACACGAAGGTAAACCTTTCTTTGAACCCCTTGTGGAATTCATGTTGTCTGGGCCTATCGTCGCTATCGTTGCAGAAGGCAATCGCGTTATCGAAGGATTTCGCAAACTTGCCGGTGCCACCGATCCCACGACAGCTGAACCTGGAACAATTCGTGGCGATTTAGCGCGCGATCAAGGTACGAAAGTTGTGCAAAATATTGTGCACGGCTCTGACTCAGTTGAGTCGGCAGTTCGTGAAATCTCTATCTTCTTCCCTGAACTCTAAGAAAGGTCTCTTGTGAGCAAACAAAAGCCGAGCCGTATGTCCTTTATTGGTCGCGATATGGCGGTCGATCTTGGTACTGCAAATACTTTGGTCTATGTCCGCGGACGTGGAATTGTTCTCAACGAGCCCAGCGTCGTTGCCATAAATCAAGATACCGGTGCAATCCTCGCGGTTGGAATTGAAGCTAAGCGCATGATTGGCCGTACCCCTGGAAATATCGTAGCCATTCGCCCCCTCAAAGATGGTGTTATTGCCGATTTTGATACGACAGAACGGATGCTCCGCTACTTTATTCAAAAGGTGCATCGTCGCCGCTACTTAGCAAAGCCACGCATCGTCGTCTGCGTTCCATCAGGCATTACAGGCGTAGAGCAGCGCGCGGTTAAAGATGCTGGCTATGCCGCCGGAGCCCGCAAGGTTTACATCATCGAAGAGCCCATGGCCGCCGCAATTGGTGCAGGTTTACCAATTCACGAGCCAACCGGAAATATGGTTGTAGATATCGGTGGAGGAACGACCGAAGTTGCAGTTATCTCCCTTGGTGGAATTGTTACCGCTCTCTCAATCCGAATCGGTGGAGATGAATTAGACCAAGCGATTATCGATTATGTAAAGCGCGAGTATTCATTATTGCTCGGTGAGCGCACCGCTGAAGAGATCAAAATGGCTATTGGTTCGGCTTACAAGTTGCCGGGTGAACTTGATGCAGAAATTCGCGGTCGCGATCTTGCAACTGGCCTTCCTAAAACGATCTTCGTATCAGCTGAAGAGATTCGCAAAGCCCTAGAAGAGCCAGTGAATCAGATTATTAATGCAGTAAAGAGCACGCTTGATAAGACCCCACCCGAGTTAGCCAGTGATCTCATGGATCGCGGAATTGTGCTTACCGGCGGCGGGGCACTTCTACGTGGACTAGACGAGCGCCTGCGCCATGAAACTGGAATGCCGGTTCACATTTGTGAGCGTCCACTCCAAGCGGTTGCAGAAGGTTCAGGAAAGTGCGTTGAGGAGTTCGAGGCCTTGGAGAAGGTTTTGATCTCTGAGCCACGTCGTTAATTCATAACGACCATTCTTTAAAGGAGATCTGTGGCAAGAGGTGGCGGTAATCGTTCCCGGTTACTGCTCGTCATTTTATTAGTTACTGCTCTCTTCTTTGTCACTCTTGACCTCCGCGGGGTTAGCCTCACCAAAGGTTCGCGCTCTGTAGCGCAGACAGTCCTTGCACCGGTGCAGAGAACAGTTTCGACGATCTTTTCGCCGGTAGGACGTTTCTTCGGTGATGTGAAGAATTTCGGTAAAACGAATGCCGAACTCAAACAAGTTCTTGCCGCCAATAAATTGTTAAAGAGCAGACTTGCAGCGAACTCGGATACCAAAGGTCAACTCACGCAACTCAAAGCCGTTCTCGATTTGGCTGGTCGTGGGAATTTTAAAGTTGCCGCTGCACGTGTCATCGCTCGGGGATCTGCATCCAGTTTCTCCCAAACGTTAACGATTGATGCGGGAAGTTCTAGCAGCATCCGCTCTGGCATGACCGTTATTTCACAGAATGGCCTGGTGGGTGTTGTTAAGTCAACGACAACGTCGACATCAATAGTTTTGTTGATGAGTGACCCAAGCTTTAAGGTCGGGGTACGCATCGCACGCAGTCAAAGCGTTGGAGTGCTCTCTGGGCTTGGTTCAACCATATATTCGCTCGTCCTTCTCGATCCTTCCGGCACGATCAAGACTGGCGATATCTTGCTAACAAATGGATCTGAGGGAAACAAACCTTTTGTTCCCGGAGTGCCAGTAGGTGTCGTGGTCGGCGCGGATAATTCAACAGCTTCACTCACGCAAACGGCTACGGTCAATTCATATGCCAACCTTAACGACTTGGGTGTTGTGTCAGTAGTGTTGAGCGCACCAACAACGGCTCCAAGCAAGCCACTCCTTCCAACGCCAAATCCAATCGTTACAGTTTATGTAACACCGACTCCCGTTGCAGTGCCTACTCCCACACCGTCTGTCACCCCTTCGAAGAAGAAGTAGATGAGCCCGGTTCGAATTCTTTACACCTTGGGCTTCTTCTTCGCTCTTTTTGTGATTCAAGAATCTGCCGTCTCTCTTGTTCACTTTCCCATTTCAGGTTTCTCCTTATATCTTGCTCTTGCGATCTCACTCATTGCATTTGAGGATCACAATGGTGCGATCGTGACGGGCTTTTTGGCGGGGTTTGTTTTGGATCTCTCACCGTCTTCAAATGCTCCTTTTGGGCAGTGGGCGCTCATCCTGACGTGTATCGCCTTCCTATTCGCTGTAAATCGTGACTCGATTGCGGACGTCACGGCTTCGCCAATTACCTTTGTTATCCTCGTTGCAACGGGAGTCACCCTCGCCCTCATTTCTTATCTCTGCTTCGGTGCCCTGCTCGGTGAACACAATGGGGCGATCGAACACGACGCAATAGTCCTCGGCGGCAACCTTTTGTGGACGGTCATATTCACTCCAATGTTCTTGCCAGCTCTGAGAAGGGCCCACGAATACTCCCTAACGGCCCGGGAGCGGTAATGAGTCAACGTTCCCGCCTCAATTTGGTTGTAGTTCAGGTTCTCGTTCTCTCCTTAATGCTGGCGATGCTGGGTCGGCTTTTCTACTTACAAGTCGCGGCAGGATTGAAATATCAAAACGCTGCCGTCAACATCACTAGTCGAGATATCGTCACCCCCGCTGTTCGCGGGGCAATAGTGGATGACACCGGTTTGCCCTTAGCGATGGATCGCCCCGGAATGGTGATCACCGTCGATCGCAGCGCGCTTGGCAAAATGCCCGATAAAGGGCAGGTTGTTTTAGAACGCGTTGCCAAATTAATTGGAATTAAATACAAGGACCTTTATGTTCGGACTCGGCTCTGCGGAGAAATTTCTTTCGGCCCAAAGATCGGCTGCTGGAATGGAACGCTCTATCAGCCAATTCCTGTGACAAAAGAGGCAACGCAAGCGCAGGCACTTAAGATTTTGGAAAATCCAGATATTTTTCCTGGCATAACTGCGATCCCCGTTCCAATCAGAAGTTATCCATCTCTGGCGGGCGAAAATGCGGCGCATGTACTTGGATATGTTGGCTCGGTAACCTCAGCGGATTTACTAAATACGAGCAAGCAGTATTATCAAAATGAAACGATTGGTAAGACCGGCTTGGAATATCAATACGATAAGTATTTGCAAGGCTCGCCAGGAATTAAAACAGTGATCGTGGATCGCACAGAAAACATCACAAGTACATCTGCGACAACGCAACCGATTGCTGGTAATAATCTAGTGACTAACATCAATGCGAAGCTGCAAGCCGTTGCAGAAAAGGCGTTGGCGAGTTCTGTAATGAGTGCGCGGGCCCAAGGTTATAGGGGAGATTCGGGGGCAGCGATTGTGATGGATGTGAAGACCGGTCGCGTTCTTGCGATGGCGTCTTACCCAACATATGACCCTAATATTTGGCAGAAAGGTTTGACCACTGCCCAAGCAACCGCTCTCTTTAGCGAATCAGATGGTGTTCCCGCACTTTCGCGGGCGATTGATGGAACGTATGCACCTGCATCTGCCTTTAAAGCTCTTTCAGTTGTTGCCGCTTCGCATGCAGGCTATAACCTGAATTCGAACTTCGCTTGTCCATACTCCATTAAATTTGGAAACCAGACTTTTCACAACGACGACACAAAGGTTCAAGGGACTATGTCACTGCAAACTGCGATTGCGGTCTCGTGTGACACCATCTGGTACCAAATCGGTTATGACCAATGGGTCAAAGATGGCGGGTTACATCCCAATAACAATCCAAATGATTTCTTCTTCAAAAATGCCTCCCTCTTTGGCGTGGGGAAGCCAACTGGAATCGATCTTCCTTCGGAAGCCTCCGGGCGCTTGCCCGATCGAGCTTGGAAGTTGGCGTACTACAAAGCAAATAAGAATTTTTATTGTAACTACGCAACCAGAGCGAAGCCATCTGACCTGACACCATTTTTGATTGCTATCGCCAAAGAAGATTGTACCGATGGCTATATTGTGCGAGCCGGAGATGCCATCAACTTTGCCATCGGTCAAGGTGATGTATTAATGACGCCGATTCAAATGACCGATGTGTATGCCGCGGTCGCCAACGGAGGCAGGCTCATGAAGCCAGAGGTCGCTCGCGCCGTGGTTAGCCCAGATGGCACTGTGCTTCAGGAGTTCCAGCCCCAAGTCACCGGCAAGATTCCGGCTTCACCCAGCACTTTGAATTTTTTGCATGCTGCGCTGCGCCAGGTGGCGGTTACAGGTACCGCAGCTGGGGTATTTGGCAATTATCCGATTCAGGTAAGCGGAAAGACAGGTACTGGACAGGTTCAAGGTAGAAATTCGAATGGCACTGCTAAAGATCCGACATCGTGGTTCGCCTCTTACGCCCCCTCGAATAAACCCGAATACGCTGTCATTATGATGGTGAGCCAAGGTGGATACGGCGCCGGAACATCTGCAGTTGGAGTCAAAGATATTTATAGTGCGCTCTTTGGAGTGACTGGAAATACTGTTGATCCCACCAAGGCAATTTTTCCTTCCGGCGCACCTCCCAAGGTGATTCCCAAGATCGATGCGAAAAATGCAAAGTTGAAAACGCCATGACCAGCCTCCGTCCGCCTTCTCGTACTCATCGCATACTTCGAAATGTTTCCGGATATGACCGCTGGTTAACTTTTGCTGCCGTTGGTTTATTGGGATTTGGCACGCTCCTTGTCTGGGCCGCTACCAAGGTTTGGTTTGCGTCGCAGCATCTCGACCCACAATATTATTTGAAGCGACATGTGATAAATATTCTTATTGGTGCCGCGATGGCATATGCCATCACGCTTATTGATTATCGCCTGCTTCGGGCATATACCCCGATCGTGTGGGGACTTGGAGTGCTCGGTCTGATGGCAGTTCTTACGCCCGGTGTCGGTTCGACAGTCAACGGTGCGAAGGCTTGGATTGCCCTGCCTGGAGGTTTTCAAATTCAGCCAGCTGAATTGGCGAAAATATCCATCATTCTCGGACTCGCGATGATCCTTGCAGAACGCAATGGAATTGGCGCCGATCCAACAGATAAAGATGTCATGAAAGCACTTGGGGTTGCAGCTGTTCCCATCGCCCTCATTATGTTGCAACCTGATTTAGGTACGACCCTGATTATTAGCGCGGCGATTGTGCTGATGATTGCCGTCTCTGGCGCTCCGTCACGCTGGGTTGCCGGGTTGCTGCTCCTTGCCGTACTTGGTGGCTTTGTTGCGGTTAAAGCTGGAGTGGTAAGTCAGTACCAGATCAAACGATTGCAATCATTTGTAAATCCGAGTGCCGATCCACAACTGAGCGGATACCAATTAAGGCAAGCTCGTATCACGATCGGTTCTGGCGGAATTTTGGGTAAAGGCCTTTTCAATGGTCCGCAGACAAATGGCAGATTTGTCCCAGAGCAGCAAACCGACTTCATCTTTACGGTAGCTGGCGAAGAGACGGGATTCCTCGGCTGCGGGCTGATGCTTCTCTTCTTCGGCCTCTTCTTCTGGCGCGCGTTCTTGATCGCTCAAAGGACTGATGATCTCTTTGGCAGGCTGGTATGTGTGGGAGTAATCGCATGGTTTGCACTCCAGACCTTTGAGAATATTGGTATGTCGATGGGGCTCATGCCGATGACGGGGGTACCCCTGCCCTTCATCTCTTATGGGGGATCTTCGATGTTTGCAACCCTGATCGGTTTTGGACTGCTTCAGAACGTCCATTTGCGCTCACGGTAGCGTCAAATTGGCGATCGGCCTCTGATCTGCGATACTTAGGGGAAGATTTCAGTACTTCAGCGCGAATCGTCCGCCGCGAAGACCCGATATCCCGAGATTTTAGTTTTATGTCAGGTTTTTTTAGAGCATTATTTAGAAGAGGATTTGTTTTATGGCGCCAGAGCCAAAGAAATCGCGTAAGCGCGCGGCTAAACCCGCAGCGACCAAGAGTGAAGCCCCAGTAGAAGTATCTGCTGACTCCGCTCCCACCCCAGAGAGCGGGCAAAGTAAGCCGCCAGCCAAACGGTCTGCTAAAAAAGCCGTCGCAGAGGTCCCTACCGAGGTAGTAGCACCTGCCAAGGTCAAGAAGGCCACCACACCCGTTCCAGTCCCACTCTTTCAAGAGGCACCTACCGAGGTAGCCCCACCGAAGAAGGCGCGCGCTCCCAAGGCCGCACCAAGCGAAGGTGAATCTGCAACTCCAACAACCCCCAGCGAGAGCGAAGAGCAAGAACAGCGTCGCCGTCGCCGTCGTGGTGGCCGCGGTCGCCGTCGCCCAACTGATGATTCCGCCGCTGAAGGTACTTTGAATGAAGATGGTGAGGCGCTAGATCCAGATGCTTTGGATGAGGGCGATGAAGTTCTTAATGCAGATGGGACCACCCATCGTCGCCGTCGCCGTCGCCGCGCAAAAGGTGAAGGCGTCGAAGCAGGCGAGAGCGTTGATGAAGATGGTGTCGTTACCGTTGTAAAGGTCCGCCCACCACGGGAGAGCTCACCAACGCGTACCGATCGCACCCCGCGAAACACTCGTGACCGCGATCGAGATCGTGGACGCAGTCGTGATAGCCGTGACCGTCGTGACCGCGATGATCGCGCACCTCGTGACTTCACCCGTCGTCGTGGAACCATCATCACCGAGCAAGAGTTCTTGGCTCGCCGTGAAAATGTGGATCGCGAAATGCTGGTTCGCCAGACCGGAGACCGAACTCAGATTGCTGTACTTGAAGACAAGATTATGGTCGAGCATTATGTCAATCGAAATAGCAATATTTCTTATGTCGGCAACGTTTACCTAGGTCGCGTTCAAAACGTTCTTCCTTCGATGGAAGCTGCATTCGTTGATATTGGTAAGGGACGTAACGCAGTTCTCTATGCCGGTGAAGTGAATTGGGATGCCGCTGGCATCGCCGAAGGACAGACCCGCAAAATTGAGCATGTACTCAAGACTGGCCAATCAGTATTAGTTCAGGTAACCAAGGATCCCATTGGACAGAAAGGCGCGCGTTTAACCTCGCAGATCTCGCTCCCCGGCCGCTACCTGGTTTATGTACCTGGCGGAGCAATGAGCGGAATTAGCCGTCGCCTCCCCGATCAAGAGCGCAGTCGCCTCAAGTCGATTTTGAAGAATTTGATTCCAGAAGAGGCCGGCGTGATCGTACGAACCGCCTCCGAAGGAGCAACTGAAGAAGAGCTCGAGCACGATGTAATTCGCCTCAAGTCACAATGGGATGACATCCAAGAGAAGTCCGAAAATCCTTCTACGACTGCTCCATCACTCCTTTATAGCGAGCCAGATCTCACCGTTCGCGTCATCCGCGATATCTTCAATGAAGATTTCCGGCGCCTCATCGTGCAAGGTGATGAAGCGTGGGATGAAATTAATAATTACCTCGGACACATTGCTCCTGAGCTGACGACCAAGATGGAGAAATGGTCGGGCGCTCGCGATCTCTTCGCGGAAAATCGCATTGAAGAGCAGTTGGCCAAAGCCTTTGACCGTAAGGTCTATCTCCCTTCTGGTGGATCACTCGTTATTGATCGCACCGAAGCGATGATCGTTATCGACGTTAACACCGGAAAGTTCATCGGTAAGGGTGGAAATCTGGAAGAGACTGTTACTAAGAACAACTTGGAAGCAGCCGAAGAGATTGCTCGCCAATTGCGTTTGCGCGATATGGGCGGAATTATTGTTATCGACTTCATTGATATGGCACTGGAATCCAACCGTGACCAAGTTCTTCGCCGGTTGGTGGAGTGCTTAGGTCGCGATCGCACCAAGCACCAGGTTGCCGAAGTCACATCACTTGGCCTCGTCCAAATGACTCGTAAGCGCGTGGGACAAGGGCTGATCGAAGCATTCTCAACCACATGTGAGTCTTGTGGTGGCCGCGGAATCCACATCCACTCTGAGCCAGTCCGCAAGGTAGCGCTCGAGAAGGATATGGAGCAGCGTTATGTCCCATCTTCTGCTCGTGACGATGATGATGAGGCGCAGGCCGAACCCGCTGAAGAAGCACCTGTTGTGGCGGAAAAAGAGGTGGAAACACCTACCGAGCCCCGAAGTGGCGGACACGCTCCTCGCAAGCGCCGCAGGGCAGTCAGTACCGGCGTAATTACGCCAGTTTGACCCCAGCCCCCTCGAATCCGTACCCTAGACCCCTGCCTATCAGAGGCTCTAGTTTCATCATGCAAGACAAGCTAAAGGGAGATCACCGTGTACGCGATAGTTAAAGCTGGCGGCCGTCAGGAGAAGGTTGCTGTTGGCGACACGATTACCGTGGATCGCATCGATGCCAAAGTTGGTGCATCGGTCAATTTCCCAACACTTCTTATTGTTGATGGCGCAAAGATCACATCTGACCCAAAGGTCTTGGCCAACACCAAGGTCACAGGCGAAATCATTGAAGAGACGAAGGGTCCAAAGATCGACATCCTTCGTTACAAGAATAAGACCGGCTATCGCCGTCGTTCAGGTTTCCGTTCCCAACTCACGCGGGTAAAAATCACCGCGATTAATAACTAAGGAGGCGAGTAAGAGATGGCAAGTAAAAAGGGAGTCTCCTCCACTCGAAACGGTCGCGATTCAAATGCTCAGTACCTCGGCATCAAGCGTTTTGGTGGTCAGGTAGTAAAGAGCGGCGAGATCTTGGTCCGCCAACGCGGAACAGTTTTCCACCCAGGCAAGAATGTTGGCATCGGAAAAGATGACACATTGTTCGCGCTGGCAGCAGGTGCAGTTGAATTCGGTAAGGCTCGCGGACGCAAGGTTGTCAATGTCGTCCCGGTAGTAGTCCCTGTCGCCTAACTCGCACAAAATTACTTTGGCGGGTCCGCGACTGCGGGCCCGCTTTTATTTTTCTAGCAAGAAGGAGGAGTGCTGATGGCTACATTCGTTGATCGCGTAACACTGCACGCCTCTGCAGGTAGCGGGGGAGATGGTTGCGTCTCTATTCACCGTGAAAAATTTGTCCCACTCGGCGGTCCCGACGGCGGTAATGGCGGACGTGGCGGCGACATCGTTCTCGTTGTAGATGACAACGTCACAACTCTTCTCGATTTTCACCACTCACCACATCGCAGAGCCGGTAACGGACGTCCAGGTTACGGTGATTACTGCAACGGTGGCGAGGGTGGCGATTTAATTATGTCTGTTCCGAATGGAACAGTCGTTAAAGATGCGCTTGGAACAACGCTGGCAGATCTCGTAGGTGCCGGAACTCGCTTTATCGCTGCGCAAGGTGGAAAGGGTGGGCTTGGTAATGCTGGGCTTGCTTCGCGCAAACGTCGCGCCCCTGGATTCGCACTCAAAGGTGAAGAGGGAGAAGAGCGCACACTACTTCTTGAACTCAAGAGCGTTGCAGATATTGGATTAATTGGTTATCCCAGCGCCGGTAAGTCATCACTTATTGCTTCGATCTCAGCTGCTCGTCCCAAGATTGCAGATTATCCCTTCACAACGTTGGTACCCAACCTCGGCGTGGTTCAAGCAGGAGATACGCGCTTCACAGTTGCCGACGTTCCAGGACTCATTCCTGGCGCTTCGCAAGGTAAGGGCTTAGGTTTGGAATTCTTGCGCCATGTGGAACGTTGCGCAGCCCTCGTGCATGTTCTCGACTGTGGCACACTCGAAACAGATCGCGATCCAGTTCGTGACTTCGATATTATCGAAGAAGAGCTCTCGCATTACGGTGGATTGTCAGAACGCCCTCGCATCATCGCGCTCAATAAGGTTGATCTTCCCGATGGTAAAGCGATGGCCGATATGGTCCAACCTCTCTTTGAAGCGCGCGGATATGAGGTCTTTCAAGTCTCGGCCGCGGCCCACTTAGGTTTAACAGAACTTAATTACGGAATGGCTCGCATCATTCAAGAAGAGCGCCGCAATAAGGCGAAAGAGGTTAAGGCTCGTATCGTCTTGCGTCCACTAGCGATCAATGACAATGGGTTTAAAGTTGTTAAGAATGAAGATGGTTCATTTACCGTTACGGGTGATAAACCAGAGCGCTTTGTTCGCCAGACCGATTTCGGCAATGCTGAAGCCGTCGGTTACTTAGCCGATCGACTGGCTGCACTTGGTGTTGAAAAGGATCTCTTTAAAAAGGGAGCCCGGCCAAAGTCAGAAGTTCGCATTGGTACGGGAGATAAGGCCGTTATCTTCGATTGGGAACCTTCTATCGAGGCTGGTGCTGAACTCTTGGCGAGCCCACGTGGAACTGACCTGCGCCTAGAGTCACCTTGGGCTGGTCGATATATTGAAGATGATGTTGATGAACTTTCAGAAGATGAGATCGCCATGCAATGGGAATACACCGCGGCCGATCCAAAGTCACCAAGGATCCAAGGCTGACTCGTGGCACGCCAGGTAATTACCAACGCTAAGCGGATAGTAATTAAAGTTGGATCTTCGACGCTCACTGGCAGTGCTGGAGATGAATTAGATGAGAGCGCCGTTGAATCTCTTGTAAATGTCGTGGCACAGTTACGTGATCGCGGAGCGGAAGTAGTCCTCGTCTCATCTGGTGCTATTGCCGCTGGACTCGCCCCACTTGGTTTAAAGGTTCGGCCAAAAGATTTGGCCACACAACAGGCGGTTGCTTCCGTCGGACAAGGTCGATTGATCGCAAGCTACAACAAGGCATTTGATAGCCACGACATTATTGCTTCTCAAGTTCTTCTGACAATCGATGATGTAGTTCGTCGCTCTCATTATCAAAATGCACAGCGCACTCTCTTTCGCTTAATCCAGATGGGCGTTGTTCCCATTATTAATGAGAATGATTCTGTCGGAGTCTCTGAGATTCGCTTTGGCGATAACGACCGCCTGGCCGCTCTGGTCTCACATCTGATTGGAGCAGATTTACTCATTCTGGTGACTGATGTTGACGGTCTCTACGATGCACCGCCTTCACATGATGGCGCACAACGAATCTCCATCATTCCTGATGTCAGTCGCATGGGGGATATCGAGATCGGCGGAGTTGGATCATCGGGAGTTGGTAGCGGCGGAATGGTGACCAAGATAGAGGCTGCTCGAATTGCTACTGGCGCCGGAGTAAATATGTTATTGACGACCCTGACAGATTTGCCACAGGCTCTTACTGGGGCTGACCTTGGCACCATCTTCAATGCGCGCACCGATCGTAAACCTTCCAGACTGCTATGGCTTGCTCACGCATCAACCCCACATGGAAAGTTGCTATTGGATAAGGGCGCAACTACAGCGATTAAAGAGCGGGGAACTTCGCTGCTCGCCGCCGGAGTTATTGGTATTGAAGGGGATTTCATTGCGGGCGATACCGTCGAGTTGCTTTCTCCATCGCGAGAAGTGGTGGCCCGCGGTCTAGTGGCTTTTGACTCTTCGGAGATTCCTGCCATGTTGGGTAAGACCACCAAGCAATTGGCCGCGGAGTTGGGGCCTGAGTATGAGCGAGAGCTCGTCCATCGTGACGATCTCGTGCTTCTCTGAATCAGATAAGGTTGGCCCATGGCCGGTATATCTCGCGATGATGTTGCACATCTAGCCAAATTAGCGCGTATCGAAATGAGCGACGCTGAACTCGATCACTTGGCGAAAGAGATGGATGTCATCCTTGGCGCCGTCGCTCGCGTACAAGAGGTCGCTGCTAGTGATGTGCCTCCCACTTCTCATCCCATCCCAGTAAATAACATTGTGCGCGAAGATATCGTGCGCCCCAGTTTGACCCCAGAAGAGGCGCTCTCTGGCGCTCCAGCGCAGAGCGAAGGTCGCTTCAAAGTCCCACAGATACTCGGTGAAGAATGACCTCAATTAAATCTACTGCTGCCGAAATGGCCGCAGCGCTCGCCGCAGGGACAACCACCTCCGTCGAACTCACCAACGCTCACTACGCCCAGATCGAAAAGGTCGATGGTGCAGTTCACGCCTTCTTGTATCTTGATAAAGAGGGTGCGCTCGCGCAAGCTGAAGCAGTAGATGCAAAACGTAAAAGTGGCGCCGAACTTTCACCCTTGGCTGGCGTACCGCTAGCCCTTAAAGATCTTCTGACGCAAAAGGGAGTTCCGACTACATGTGGTTCCAAGATGCTCGAAGGTTGGCGTCCACCGTATGACTCCACCGTTGTTGCAAAGTTGAAGGCTGCGGGAATTGTTATTCTCGGCAAGACCAACATGGATGAATTTGCTATGGGCTCTTCAACTGAAAATTCTGCATATGGAACAACCCACAACCCATGGGATTTAACCCGAATTCCTGGTGGCTCTGGCGGCGGATCTGCCGCAGCGCTGGCTGCATTTGAAGCTCCTCTCGCCATTGGATCTGACACTGGTGGATCGATCCGCCAACCGGCAGCAGTGACCGGAACCGTAGGAGTAAAGCCAACGTATGGCGGCGTCTCGCGTTACGGTCTGATTGCATTCTCTTCCAGTCTGGACCAAGCAGGTCCATGCGCGCGAACCGTGCTTGATGCTGCGCTATTACACGAAGTTATTGCAGGGCACGACGAAAGAGATTCCACATCCATTAACGCACCAGTACCACAGGTTGTTAAGGCTGCCAAGAAACTCGATGTTAAGGGTATGAAGATCGGTGTTGTTAAAGAGTTGCAAGGCGAAGGATTCCAAGCGGGAGTTCTCTCTCGCTTCCACGAATCTTTGGATGCGCTCGTCAGCGCCGGTGCAGAGCTCGTTGAAGTCTCCTGCCCAAACTTTGATTATGCGCTCGCTGCTTATTACTTAATCGCACCGAGCGAATGCTCATCCAATTTAGCCCGCTTCGATTCCATGCGATACGGAATCAGGGTTGGTGACAATGGCGATCGCGGCGCAGAAGAGGTAATGAAATTAACGCGCCACGAAGGATTCGGTCCTGAGGTAAAGCGCCGCATTATCTTGGGCACATACGCGCTTTCATCTGGTTATTACGATGCTTATTACGGTTCGGCTCAAAAGGTGCGCACCTTGATCATGCGAGATTTCAACGCTGCTTTTGCAAAGGTTGACGTCCTTGTTTCGCCGACCGCGCCCACCACCGCCTTTAAAATTGGTGAGCAAGTGGATGATCCGCTGGCGATGTATCTCAACGACATTGCGACTATTCCGGTAAATATGGCTGGCATCGGTGGCATGTCTCTTCCCTGCGGTTTAGCAGCAGAAGATGGATTACCTGTTGGTTTCCAAATTATGTCTCCTGCCATGCGCGATGACTTGATGTATCAAGTCGGTGGCACGCTCGAAGCTGCGCTGCTCGCCAAGTGGGGAGCTCCCATTCTTGATAAGGCTCCAGTATTGGTGGGTAAATAATGGCTCTTAATTACGAGCAAGCTGTCACAAAGTACGAGCCAACTCTTGGTCTGGAAGTTCACGTAGAACTCAACACCAAGTCGAAGATGTTCTGCTCATGTTCTACCGAATTCGGTGGAACTCCAAATAGCCAAACCTGTCCGGTCTGCCTCGGCATGCCTGGTGCGCTTCCGGTTGTTAATGGTCGAGCGATCGAAAGTTCAATTCTGATTGGCTTGGCACTCAACTGCTCCGTGGCTCCCTTCTCGCGCTTTGCCCGCAAAAATTACTTCTATCCCGATATGCCCAAGAACTTTCAGACTTCGCAGTATGACGAGCCAATCTGTGTCAATGGCTACTTAGATGTAGAAATCGAGACCGATGAAGGACTCAAGCAGTTCCGTGTCGAGATCGAGCGCGTTCATATGGAAGAGGACACTGGCAAGTCATTACACGTTGGTGGAGCTACCGGGCGTATTCACGGCGCCGATTATTCGCTGCTTGATTACAACCGTGCTGGTATCCCGCTCGTTGAAATTGTCACCAAGATTGTTGGCGGCACTGGCAAATATGCACCTCAGGTCGCTCGCGCTTACGTCACTGAATTGCGCGACATTCTCCGTTCTCTCGGCGTATCAGATGTAAAAATGGAGCAAGGCTCGATGCGCTGCGACGTTAACTTATCGCTCGCACCCATTGGCTCCGGCACCCTCGGAACACGCAGTGAAACCAAGAACGTTAACTCCCTACGTTCGGTCGAACGCGCCGTCATCGGCGAAGTTATTCGCCAATCCAACCGCCTCGAAGCCGGCGAACGTATTGTGCAAGAAACCCGCCATTTCTTAGAGGAGAGCGGTCAGACCCGCCCCGGTCGCTCTAAAGAGCAAGCCGAGGATTATCGCTACTTCCCAGAACCAGATCTCGTGCCCGTCGTGCCAGATAGCTCTTGGATCGAAGAGTTGCGCGCCACCCTTCCCGAAAAACCATCGACCCGTCGCGCTCGTTTGCAGGCGGATTGGGCAGTTCCAGATAAAGAGATGACTTCACTTGTTAATGCGGGACTTCTGGATGTCGTTGAAGAGAC
>CAIKID010000012.1 GCA_903827345.1 uncultured Actinomycetes bacterium
GCTTTTGATTTATTACTTCTCATTGCTTTTGCTCCTTATTGGTTGAGAACTTCGTTGTGGGAAAACTATTTGGTGTTGAATGTGCCTGAAACTGTGAAGGTGAGTGCGCCAGTTTCGTTAGCACCAGCAGCTGTGGAAGCGACTGGGAAACTACCTGTGAACTTTAAGGTTCCTGTTGCTCCAGCATATTTTCCAGTTCCACCAGTGATGATCACATTTCCCGAGATTGCCACTGTGGTGGGAGCTGCAGATTCCTTGGCGCAACCTTGCGCTGCTGGATCGAAAGTTGCTTTAAGAGTGTTGGTGCCATCTGAGATTGTTCCGGTGCCATTAATGGAATCGCATTGGCTGGATGGTGATGAAGAACCGCTTCCAGTGAGTTGGGTAAGACCAAGAGTTGTTCCGGTACCGGTTGCTGTTACTGATGTAGTACTGACGCTTGAATCAGTCCAAAGCATCGTAATTTTTCCGGTGTAAGTGGCGTTAATCGTGAGTGCCTTAGATGTGCTGGAAGTAGGCGCGGTCGTCTTTTTAACTACTGGCTTCTTTGTGGTCCAGCCGGTTGGGCACTTAGGTGTGGCTGCCTTCACAATCTTCGAGGCAATTCCCTTGTAGCAAGTAATGGACTTGGTAGCAGCGTTTGCAGGATTTGCACCCAAGAGCGCTCCGCAAATAACTGTTACCGCAATTAGAGAATATAGCCGTCTCGTACTTTTAATCCGCGTCATTTCTATTTCCGCCATCTCATATGTAGGTTTTTCCTTACGAGTGAATTGTTGACCTGAGACGCTCGTGAGTCAGTCGAAATTGAGGGGGCTACCACTTGCGGAGATATCAAATGGGTCACACGCAGTTTTTTGGGGTGTGACCCAGTAGACATGCCACGCTCAACTTGTGGGAAAAATTCACTTTTTAGGGAGCTTCATAGAGTCTCCCTATTTTGGACTTTGGGTTCACGATCCTCCGAAAAGTAGGGTGCCATACTCGTTTTATGAGAAATTCCTTTCTGGTTTTTGGCTCTCTGTGCATATGCAGCGCAGGCGCTTTACACATTTACTTTTTCAAACTTGAAAGCATAGATTGGCTCAAACCTAAAACATGGAAGACATTTGGCTTACCCAGCCAAGAGCACGCAGAGATCATTCGTCCGATGGCGTTCAATCAAGGTTTCTATAATCTCTTTCTTGCACTCGGCGCACTCCTTGGGACGGTTCTACTCGGCGCTAACACCACCGTGGGATTTACGCTCATGATCTTCTCTGCAGCATCAATGGTCTTCGCCGGGATTGTTTTAGCATCGAGCGTAAAGAAATCAATGCGTGCAGCAATTATTCAAGCGCTGCCACCACTCTTGGGAATTCTCTCAATAGCGATCGGTCTTGCAATCAATTGAGTGCTAACTCTTGATTAATTTCTCAATTTCATTTCGCAATTCTCTGTAACAAGAGCACAATGGATTAGACAGCAAGTTCTAGTCCAATGAGAGAAGCTGCACATGGACGTCAACCACACACCCACTCATAAAGTCTTTGTTGTTCTATCCAGAACACATACCAAAATTTGGAAGGGTAGTTTTGAGCCGGGGTCAGTTCCTATATCTTTCTCGGAACCACACAAAGATAAGGATTATCGCAAGGTCATGAATCAATTTTTGAGCGGTCGAAATCGCTCTAAGTTGGATTTGCATTTCGCAGAGAAGGTTGCTCTTGAACTTAAAGGATTTGATTACATCTATTTAGCAGGGGGCGGTAAAGGTAAAGCGAGCGCGGTTCACAATCTGGCCACGTATCTACGCGATCATCATCATGAGATTGCAAAGGGAATCCGAGCAATTCAAGATATCGACGCCGAACACATGTCCGATGGAGAATTGTTATCGGTAGCACGAAAAATGATAGTTCACGATCTCTAAAACAAGTAGAAAGAAGAATGTAATGAGCCGTTTATATGTAGTTACGGGAGCCGCCTCTGGAATTGGCGCAGCAACGTGCGACCTGCTCAAAGAGCGGGGCGAGAAAGTCATCGGTCTCGACATCCATAACTCAGATATCAATGTTGATTTAGGTACCGTGCAAGGAAGAAAGGATGGAGTTGAGGAAGTCATCAAGAAGAGTAAGGGAAAGATTGATGCGATCATTGCCTGCGCTGGTCTAGCAACACCTAGCCCCAAAACAGTGTCAGTTAATTACTTTGGCGTAAAAGAGTTTGTAGAAGGACTACTTCCCTCACTCACCGGGAGTAAGAATCCTCGCGTAGCTATCACGAGTTCCATGGCATCCCTGATGCC
>CAIKID010000013.1 GCA_903827345.1 uncultured Actinomycetes bacterium
AGTCATCAAGAAGAGTAAGGGAAAGATTGATGCGATTATTGCTTGCGCTGGTCTGGCAACACCCAGCCCTAAAACAGTGTCAGTGAATTACTTCGGTGTAAAAGAGTTCGTGGAGGGGTTACTTCCCACGCTTTCCGGCAGTAAGAATCCTCGCGTCGCCATTACAAGTTCGATGGCATCTCTGATGCCTAATTCTCCAGAGCTCGTTAATGCGATGTTGGCAGACGATGAAGCTTCTGCTCTGACAATTGCCCAGGGATTGTGCGCTGAAAGTGACGAGAAAGCTGCCTTGATCTATGGCTCCACAAAGCGAGCACTCGGTCGGTGGATTCGTCGCGAATGCATTAAGCCAAAATGGGCGGGTGCTGGAATTCCACTAAATGCAGTTGGTCCAGGAATCGTTGAAACCCCAATGGTGGCGGACATGATCGCAACAGAGGAAGCTAGATCGGCGATAGATGCCATGGTTCCGATGCCACTCAATCACTATTTAAAGGCTGTCCAAGTGGCATATCTACTGGCTTGGCTCACCAGTAAAGAAAATACCCATACGACCGGCCAGACGATCTACATAGATGGTGGCTCAGATGCGGCGCTGCGCGGGGATAACATTTGGGATTAACTCTAAGCAGGCACTCGGAAGGCACTCAGGAATCTCCCACTCTGGGGTAGCACACTCCCCTTATGAAACTACAAATAGCACTTCTAGCCGTTGGAGTAGCAGTAAGTGCTGGAGCAGTGGGCGCTGAACTCAACCGCGCTGCCAATGTAGCTTCGCCAATGCCTTCATCGAGCACGAGCGTTGTTGCCTCGCATGCTTCATTGCAACAACCGATCACTAGCACTTCTAAAGTGACATTAACTAGTCTGCGTCCTTCGGTTAAGGGTGGCTCAGAAGACGATTAATTGAATATTGTCTCGGGGTAAAGTTCGCTACTTTTTTTCGCATTGCGAGAGCGTAAAGATGCATAGATACTTCGATTATGACTTATGAACTTCGAGATCTTAAAGACCAAGTAATCGTTATCACTGGAGCCACCGCCGGAATGGGCGCCGCCACAGCTAAAGAATTGGTCGAGCAGGGCGCAAAAGTTGTTCTTAATGCGCGCAACGAAACTCGGCTCAAAGAGATGGTCACTTCCCTCGGTGAGGCCAATGCAACCTACATCGCAGGTGATTGCTCCGAACCCAGTGTGAGCCGTGCCGTTGCACAAGCAGCGCTCGATAAATTTGGGACGATCGATGCCGTCATACCCAATGCTGGAATTGGCATGTATGGATCAATCTTGGATTACAGCGATGATGAAGTAAACCGAATGATGCGCACAAATTATGAAGGAACCGTGCACATTATTCGTGCCTGCTTACCAACCATGATTGCAAAGAAAGTCGGAGATATCGTTATCGTCTCCTCTGTTGCCGGATTCCGTGGAGGTGGAGATGAATCAATTTACGCGGGAACCAAGCATGCTCAAGTTGGTTTAGCAGGAGGACTCGACCGTGAACTTCGCGAAAAGGGAGTTCGGGTAGCTCTCGTTTGTCCCGCAGGAACCGAGACTGAATTCGCAATTGGGGCAGGCAGGACCGCCGGAACACCAGTTCTAGCAAGCTTCTTACGATCCGAAGATATTGCTTTTCAGATTACAACGATCTTGAAGCAACCTCGTTCGGTACGAACTCATATTTGGACTTTGTGGTCGATTAACCAACAGTCCTAACCTTTTCGGCGTCGGCTGCTACATACCAACCAACCGATGCCAGTGCCACTGTTACCGAAAGAACCGCTGCCGCACCGGCTAAATGTAAATCTTGAAGATGAGCAGGTGCTTTTAGTAGTGCACTGAATATTCCCAATATAGCAGTTGATAATAAGAGCAAGATTATTGAGGCGGCTAATGGTCGAACTGTACGGTGCGAATTCCAGTTTCGCCAGGCGTGAACCGCAAAGGTTATAAG
>CAIKID010000014.1 GCA_903827345.1 uncultured Actinomycetes bacterium
CAGTTGAGCGTGTATTGAAAGCAAAGTCCGAGGGACGTCCACTTTCGGTGGGACTGGTTGGCAATACTGCCATCTTGGTTCCGCAACTACTCACCATGGATGTTCCCATTGATATCGTGACAGACCAGACTTCTGCCCACGATCCGCTTGCCTACATCCCTATTGGTGTTGATTTCCATGATGCGGCGCAGCTCGCCAAAGATAACCCCGAAGATTTCACCTTGCGCGCTCGCGAATCGATGGCGAAGCATGTTGAAGCGATGGTTGGCTTCATGGATAAGGGCGCTGAAGTATTTGATTACGGCAATTCGATCCGCGATGAAGCGCGTCAAGGTGGCTACAGCCGCGCCTTCGCCTTCCCAGGATTTGTCCCTGCCTATATTCGTCCGCTCTTCTGCGAAGGTAAAGGACCATTTCGCTGGGTCGCACTTTCTGGGGATCCAAAAGATATTTATCGGACCGACAAAGCGATTCTCGATCTCTTTCCCGAGAACGAAGGCTTGCACCGTTGGATCACGATGGCGCAGGAGAAGGTTGCCTTCCAAGGTCTACCTGCTCGCATCTGCTGGTTGGGTTATGGCGAGAGAGATAAAGCGGGGTTGGCTTTTAACGATTTAGTTGCTCGTGGTGAAGTATCCGCTCCGATCGTTATTGGTCGCGATCACTTGGACTGCGGTTCGGTGGCATCTCCCTATCGCGAGACTGAAGCGATGATGGATGGCTCTGATGCGATTGCCGACTGGCCACTTCTCAATGCCATGGTAAATATTTCCTCCGGCGCCTCATGGGTATCAATTCACCATGGTGGCGGAGTAGGTATCGGTCGTTCGATTCACGCGGGTCAGGTCTCTGTCGCCGATGGAACCAAGTTGGCGGCGCAGAAATTGGCGCGCGTTCTGACCAATGATCCTGGCATGGGGGTAATACGTCATGCTGATGCGGGCTACGAAGGAGCTTTAAGTACCGCACGCGAGAAGCATGTTCATATTCCAATGTTGGATACCGAATAAATAATGTCGCACACTCTGATCGACAATATCGGCCTCCTTGTAACCAATGACCCATCCTTCGATGGCTCGCCGTTGGGTTTGATTGAGAACGCTGCCATTGTCATCGAATCTGGTTCGATCACATGGGTAGGTCGGAGCGGCGAGTTTTCGCGAGGCGATGTAGACAACTCCGTCGATGCCTTAGGGCGTTGCATCATTCCGGGCTTTGTGGATAGCCACACTCACATGATCTTCGCTGGAGATCGTGGCGCCGAATTTCGCGCCCGTATGCAAGGTGAGAGTTATTCTGCAGGTGGCATCAAGCGGACCGTGGAATTGACACGTGCTGCAAGTAACGATGTTTTACTTACAAATGCGCGGCGACTATTTTCTGAAGCCATGTCATCTGGTACAACAACCATGGAGTGCAAGTCTGGCTATGGATTGACTGTAGAAGATGAAGCTCGCTCGCTATCTGTTGCTCGTCAATTGACCGAAGAGACAACCTTTCTTGGTGCACATGTAATCCCCAAAGAATTTGCGGATTCTCCAGATGATTACGTTGATCTGGTCTGTGGCCAGATGCTCGATGCTGTGCTTCCTCACGCTAAATGGATTGATGTCTTCTGTGACAGAGGTGCGTTCAACGTTGACCAAGCGCGCAGAATTCTTACCGCTGGCATGGCCAAAGGCCTGCAAGCTCGATTGCATGCAAACCAATTAGAGCACGGTGGCGGAGTTCAGTTGGGCGTAGAGCTCGGGGTCGCATCTGTTGATCACGTCAGTCATTTATCTGATGCCGATATTGCGGCACTAGCAAAATCCACAACCGTCGCGACGCTGCTTCCAGGAGCCGAATTTTCTACACGCTCTACCTACCCCGATGCCCGCCGCTTATTTGAGGCAGGGGTCACCGTGGCAGTTGCATCTGATTGCAATCCAGGTAGTTCTTACACATCAAATATGCCATTTGTGATGGCGGTTGCCGTGCGGGATATGTATTTCTCTCCAGAGCAGGCGCTCTGGTCAGCTACCAAAGGTGGTGCGCAAGCGCTGCGCCGCACCGATGTTGGCCACTTGGGTGTGGGTGCTAAAGCTGACTTTTCAATACTCAAAACAGATTCCTATATTC
>CAIKID010000015.1 GCA_903827345.1 uncultured Actinomycetes bacterium
GTATTGATACATAGAAGAAGGAGGTCTCGCTATGGGGCGTGGCCGACAGAAAGCAAAAGCGACCCGGGTCGCACGCGATCTTAAATATTCTGGTCCTGATATGGATCTAGAGCGTTTAGCGAAAGAGCTCCATGGTGAACCACCGGTTAGCACAACGGTCACCGATGAGAGTGATGAAGATCCATACGCAGATGACAATTACGCCAAGCGCGCGTAATTAATTCATTAACATTAAGAATTTATTAAGTACTGATTCTTAATATGCGTCCGACTCCATATGTTGCATCCTTACGGGTCTATGAGCCGATGGCTGCCTTTGAGCCAGCAGAACAATTGCGTTGGCAAGCTATTCCAATTACTTCATCAACGGGATATGACGAACAGATCCGCGCCCTGCGTCGATTGATCTCTTCAGAACCACCTGCACTCACTGCAGATGGTGCACATATCCTGGAACTTGAAGGAAAACGTTATGCATCCCCTTGGAGCACTGCAGCTCGTTCGTGGGCTGCGCTCGCAAGTTTTAAAGAGTCGATGCCATTAAATGTTGCTCGCTTCTTTGTCCCTTCCAATGTTGAAGAGGCGATTCTCATTAGTTCAGAAAGCGTGGAAGATAAAGTTCCGCATATCTTTACCGAAACCTGGATTATTCCACCGCGGTGGTTCTCACTCTTTGAACCTGCAGAGCGCATCCGGGGACATAATGAAGATGGCGCATTTACTGTTTTGCGCACCTCCATTTCTCAGGCAAAGAAGCGCTGCATGTTCACCCATCAGAGCGTTGTCGGAGCTTTTGGCAACGGTCCTATCGAGCAAGAGATCGCCGACCTCTTAGAGTGGCTCACCATGTTCCACGCCGACTCGTTGGTGGAGTTGGATTACGGCGGGTTGGCTAGTTATTTGGAGCAGATTCTCAAAGAGGATGGTTTCGAAGGGCTAGAAGCCGATACCTCGATTGAAGATATTCAACTTTCATTGAACGGGCTTTCCACTGGCGATGGAGCAATGGCTGGCCAGGGCTACGAACGGCTCGTTTCACGCTGGCGCAAGGTCGCGGCGCTGGAACAGGCCACCTAAACCGCGAAAAAAACCTGATTCCCCCCTTGTAATAACGGAGTGATTGCAGGAATACTGCACCCATATTGGTGCGAAATGGACATTTCGCCAATTCAACAATGGGGGCAACAATGGGCGAACAAGAGACTTTGCTGACCCCATCGGAAGTCGCGGCGCTCTTTAGAGTAGATCCCAAGACAGTGACCCGCTGGGCCAAGGCCGGCAAGTTATCAAGTATTCGCACTTTGGGTGGGCATCGCCGTTATAAGGAATCTGAAGTAACAGCGCTTTTAAAGGCGATTCCAGGAACATCTTCTAACTAATTAATTAAGCGTGGCTCGGGACAGGATCGAACTGTCGACCTCACGATTTTCAGTCGCGCGCTCGTACCATCTGAGCTACCGAGCCAATAATGTAGATGTACTAGCGACCCAGACGGGACTTGAACCCGCGACCTCCGCCGTGACAGGGCGGCGCGCTAACCAACTGCGCTCCTGGGCCAAACTTATTTTCATAAGTTAGCTTTACTGCTTTTGCTTACCGTGCCCCACCAACCGTTCCCAGTTGGCGAGAGTGCCCCCAACGGGGTTCGAACCCGTGTTACCGCCGTGAAAGGGCGATGTCCTAGGCCTCTAGACGATGGGGACTAGAAGCGAAGGCTAAGGGTATCGGACTCGAGCCCGCTATCAAAACCAGTGAAAACCCGCGTAAATGCTATTTCAGGGCCCACTGCGTGGTGACCGTAACGGTCACATCCTGCTGGCCCAGGTCGATTTGAGCAGAAGGCGCAGCGCTCGCTGTTTTGGCCATGCCCATCGCCAATGGTTGTGGACCTGAGTTCTGGATCGATTCATCGATGGTGTTGATTGCGCCCAGTTTGGCTCCCGCCAAGGTGGCGTAACTCAACGCCTTTGCCTTAGCAATGGCGATTGCCTTTGCTCGTGCTGAAACTTCAGCAGCGCTCTCGTCAAAGACATATGCGTTAACGCCATTTACTTGAAGTGAATTACCAACTGCGTTCTGAGCGGCGGTCACAATCGCACCGGCATTGCCAGCATTACGAATAACCACAATGAATGCTTGCGCAGCTTGATAGCCCGTAATCTTTGATGCGCCCTGTTGTGAGTACGTGTAATAAGGAGTGATCGTCAAATTCTGAGTCTTGATGTATTTCGCGAGTACGCCGGATGCGAGAAGAGTCTGGCGGAATGTCGCAGCTGACTTAGTCGTGGCAGCCAAGGCGGCGGCGCTTGTTTTAGCGACAGTCGAAACACTGGCATCCAAATTGACGGCATCTGGAGTAACTGTTGTCTTGCCGGTCCCGGTGACATTTACATAACGCTGTGTCGTCGAAGGATTTTGGTTGATGGCAATTACTAGTACCGAGAGGGTCAGAATTGCAAAGAAGATTCCGCGAAATATTTTCATGCTCAATCTTCCCATGTATAACTGGGTTCTGTCTGCCAATTTGATGAGAGAATACTGACATGACGTTTTTATCGAGCTGCACGACAGAGACGATAAAGAACGCCGCCCTTTCGCTTAAGAATGGGCACTTAGTCGCATTCCCGACCGAGACCGTTTATGGCCTAGGGGCAGATGCATCGAACCCCATCGCGATTTCGCGTATTTATGAAACAAAGGGCCGACCATCCGACCACCCCCTGATCGTTCACATCGCCGCATTGGATGCCATGGGCCAATGGGCCCAGGAGATCCCCGAATACGCCATTACCCTGGCCCGCGATTTTTGGCCTGGCCCGATGACCCTGGTTCTTAAAAGATCTGACTTAGCGCAAGACTTTATTACCGGGGGACAAGAGACCATAGGGCTACGGGTTCCAGCCCACCCAGTCGCGCTCGCTCTCATTCAAGAGTTCAAAGCCATCGGCGGCAAAGGAATCGCAGCCCCCAGTGCCAATCGTTTCGGTGCCGTATCCCCAACAACAGCCGACGCCGTTGAAGAAGAACTCGCACCATATTTATTAGCAGGTGATTTGATTTTAGATGGCGGCCAATCTCTGGTCGGAGTCGAATCGACCATCATTGATTGCACTGGCCCCGCCCCTATGATCCTGCGCCTTGGAGCCATTACTCCGCTGATGATCGAAGAGAGCACGGGGATGATCGCGCTAGAAGCCAACCCATCTGACATAAGAGTTTCAGGTTCAATGGCATCGCACTATTCACCAAAAGCAAAAGTCATATTGGATGTCATAGCCGTGGCAGGCGATGGCCTGATCGCCCCCGATCAAATTCCCACACCCAACGGCGTGATCCGATTGGCCGCACCCAGCACCAATGAAGAATATGCGCGAGTTCTCTATCACGCCCTGCGCAGCGCAGATCAAAAAGGCCTGCAAGTCGTCGTCGTGCTTCAACCCGGTGGAGATGGATTGGCAGCTGCTATTCGCGATCGCCTACAAAGATCAGCTTCCGAGGGGCCGCATCAGGTCAATTCCTGAACCGTCGCGTGGATGTTGCAGTCCATTAATTCCGACAATTAAGTATTTTTCTTGAATCAATAATTTCCAATCGCTCATCTGCCGAGAGTCCTCCCCAGACTCCGTACGTTTCTTTACCCACCAAGGCAAATTCGCGACATATAAATAGAACGGGGCATTGTCCGCAAATATTCTTTGCAAAGATTTCTCGATTGCGCCGAAATTCTCCACGTTCGGCATCCGGGTGAAAAAAGATTTCGCTTGGCAGGCTTATGCATTTA
>CAIKID010000016.1 GCA_903827345.1 uncultured Actinomycetes bacterium
AGCAAATCTGCCGTCATGTTTTCAAATTGAGCTCGTGTGATTGTCTCATCTAAGAACAATGGATTCTTCTCGGCATCGACAGTGATGTAAGGAAGATTGATCGAAGTCTGTGCCGAAGCAGAGAGTTCAATCTTCGCTTTTTCTGATGCTTCGCGAACGCGTTGCATCGCCATCTTGTCTTTTGTTAGATCAATGCCATTTGCCTTCTTAAATGTTGCAACGAGGTGATCTACAAGTGCCTGATCCCAATCATCGCCACCTAGGTGGTTATCTCCGCTGGTTGCCTTTACTTCAATAACGCCTTCTCCCATTTCAAGGAGAGATACATCGAAGGTTCCGCCACCAAGGTCGAAGACCAAAATTGTTTGTTCGTGATCACCCTTGTCGAAGCCATATGCAAAGGCTGCTGCGGTTGGCTCGTTAACAATACGCAGAACGTTGAGGCCGGCGATCTCGCCAGCTTCCTTTGTCGCCTGACGCTGTGCATCATCAAAATATGCGGGAACGGTGATGACGGCATCTGAAACGACATCGCCTAGGTAAGCCTCGGCATCGCGCTTGAGCTTCATCAAAATACGAGCTGAAATCTCTTGTGGGGTGTATTTCTTGCCATCGATATCTGCGGTCCAACTGGTGCCCATGTGGCGCTTAACGGAGCGGATGGTGCGGTCCACATTGGTGACCGATTGACGCTTTGCGACCTCTCCGACCAAGACCTCGCCATTTTTAGCGAAGGCGACGATCGATGGGGTGGTGCGAGCGCCCTCAGCGTTGGCGATAACGGTGGGTTCTCCACCTTCCAGCACGCTTACGCAGCTATTTGTAGTTCCTAAATCGATTCCTACGGCTCTGGCCATATGTAACTCTCCCTTTTCACGCCCCTTTTGGGGGTTCCTG
Source organism: uncultured Actinomycetes bacterium (assembly GCA_903827345.1). GTDB lineage: Bacteria > Actinomycetota > Actinomycetes > Nanopelagicales > Nanopelagicaceae > PALSA-747. The sequence goes on from CAIKID010000016.1 coordinate 898, forward strand.
CCCGTTTTCGTCTGGGCCTGACTGAATTCTCGTCCTTGAGTCCCAAAGTGTCAAAAGATTGAGTCTGGGTGGCTCAAGTTAGAGTTATTCAGGTAACAGGGCTAATGAAGGATTTATTCCCCCATCTTTGAGGGGATGGACCCAACACGATCTACGAGTTTTACACTCCTTTCATGACTTCATCGCCCGCGCCCAAGAATGTTAAGCGCCAGTTCCCCAATCCAAAGGAGTTAGCTCCTTTGCTGAAATTTGGGGGGCTTTCTCTCCATCGAAGAGAGAAGCGGCTCGCTGGCGCTCTCACGATCTGGGATCTCCGAGAGATTGCCAAGCGGCGAACGCCGCAAGGAGCCTTTGATTACACAGATGGAGCCGCAGAGAGCGAAACTAGTTTAGATCGAGCTCGCCAAGCCTTTAGGGATTTAGAGTTTATTCCCAATATTTTGCAAGATGTATCAACTACGAGTTTATTGCGCACTTCACTCGGTGAGAATTTCACTATGCCGGTTGGAATTGCTCCAACTGGATTTACCCGACTGATGCAGACTGAAGGCGAAATTGCAGGTGCGCGTGCTGCAGCTAAATATGGAATTCCATTTTGCCTCTCCACACTTGGAACTACAACAATCGAAAACGTTGTAGCCGCAGCACCAGGAGGTACCGCGTGGTTTCAACTCTATATGTGGAAAGATCGTGAAGGATCGATGGCCTTGGTTGAGCGTGCACAAAGGGCTGGCGTAAAAAATCTCATTTTAACCGTGGATGTACCAGCTTCGGGGCAACGGTTACGAGACAACCGAAATGGGTTAACCATCCCACCTCGTTTAACGGCGAAGACCCTTATTAATGCCATTCCCAGAACTGCCTGGTGGATGAATTTCTTAACAACCCCGGCTATCTCTTTCGCTTCAATATCTGAGTGGCCAGGAACGGTGAGTGAACTTCTTGACAAAATGTTTGATCCAACGATGACATTTGACGATTTGAAATGGGTACGGGCTAACTGGAAGGGGACTTTAACCATCAAGGGAATTCAAAACCTTGATGATGCGAAGAAGGCTGCGAAATTTGGAGCAGATGCCATCATTCTTTCTAATCACGGAGGAAGGCAACTTGATCGAGCCCCCGTCCCGCTTCACCTTCTCGCCGATATAAAAGGACAACTCAAAGGTGATATGGAAGTTCACCTCGATACTGGCATTATGCACGGGGCTGATATTCTCGCAGCGATCGCGCTAGGAGCACAATTTACCTATGTCGGCAGAGCTTATTTGTATGGATTAATGGCAGGAGGGCAGGCGGGAGTTGAAAGAACTTTCGAAATTTTGCGGAGCCAGATGGTTCGCAACATGAAACTTTTGGGGGTTAATTCATTGGAGGAGTTACAACCAAAACATATTCGCTTTCTACATCGCTCCTAGCGTTACAAATTGTATTTCTGACGAGCTGGAAACAATTGGAGGATGAAAGCGGCCACGAGGCCTCCTATCAAACCCCCTGCGTGAGCGTGCCAATCCACCCCAGGAACAAAACTAAAAACAATATTGAGAACGAGAAGGCCGAGCACTTGGCGGTAATCAACGCCCATCCGTTTTCCAGTAATCAGCATGACCCCAAATAATCCAAAGATCATTCCAGATGCGCCGACCGAAGGTTGATTAACAGGGTCTAGCCATAAGGTAAGAAAGGAGGCGGTGAGCGCCGAGGTGAGCAAGATCAATCCGTAGCGAAAACGCCCATAATAGTTCTCGACGATATTTCCGAGTTGAAAGAAGACCAACATATTCATTCCCAGATGTATCCAACTGGCGTGGGTGAGGACAACGGTAAGTACGCGCCACCATTCACCTGCAAAAACACCGTGAATCTGATTGTCATTGAAGATAGCTTTATTAATTAACAACAAATTTTCTTGCAGGTTAAGTCCACCCCAGGTGATCGTCGGGGCGTAATTTGCAATGATAAAGAATCCAGAGATAACAACTATAAGAGTTGTTGTTAGGGAATTCTTTAGCTTCATACTTTTATTCGGTAATGGTTACGGAATTTATCTTGATAGCTTCAGCTGGGCGGTCGCCTGCACCAGTCTTTGCTGTTTCGATGGCGTCAACAACCTTCTGTGAGGCCGCATCTTTAACTTCACCAAAGATCGAGTGCTTGCGATTCAACCACGTGGTTGGAGCTGCGGTAATAAAAAATTGTGATCCGTTGGTATTTGGACCTGAGTTCGCCATGGCTAGCAAGTACGGGCGATCAAAACTGAGCTCGCCGTGGAACTCATCATCGAACTTGTAGCCAGGTCCGCCGGTTCCGGTGCCTTGTGGGCAACCACCTTGGATCATGAAACCTGCGATGACGCGATGGAAAATGGTGCCGTTATAGAAATCTTTCTTTGCTAGATCTGTAAAGTTCTTAACAGTCTTTGGTACATGGTTGTCGAAGAGCTCGACCAAGATGTCACCTTTAGATGTATGAAGGGTTGCTGTTGTCATTGAGTTGCCTCCGCATTAGATGATTATTGACTTGTATAAATATGGGAGTGGAGCCTAGGAGGATCGAACTCCTGACCTCCTGCTTGCAAAGCAGGCGCTCTACCAATTGAGCTAAGGCCCCATCTTTATTTCAGAATCCGTACCCTATCCGAAGTGGCTTGGGCTAGGAAATCTGGTGGGCCTGGGAGGACTTGAACCTCCGACCTCTTCCTTATCAGGGAAGCGCTCTAACCAAGCTGAGCTACAGGCCCATTTTCTGGGTTTCGTGCGAGTGCCTGAGGCTACCCGACTTCGGGGATTAGCCCAAAATCTCCTCAATAACTACATCTTTTACCTGAGTAATAGAGACTACAGAGGTGCCTTCATCAAGATTTACTAGGCGAACGCCCAGAGTGTCTCGGCTGGTCTCTCGAATCTCTTCAACTGCCGTACGAATCACCACACCGCCTGAGGTAATTGCAAGAATCTCATCGCCTGGCATAACAATCATTGCGCCGACCAAGGTGCCGCGTGAGTTCTCATCGATCTTCGCAGCCTTTACGCCCAGACCACCGCGTGCTTGTTCGCGGTATTCATCCAGTGGGGTTCGCTTTGCATAACCGCCATCTGTTGCAGTTAATACAAATTGGTCGGGATTTGAACCGGAGATCGCAGCCATGGTGAGAAGTTGATCATCGGTTCGAAACTTCATTCCGATAACTCCGGAAGTAGAGCGCCCCATAGAACGAATTGACTCTTCGCGGGCGGCGAAGCGCAGCGACATTCCATGGCGACTAACAAGCAAGATTTCATCGTCATTGGTGATGAGGGCGGCAGATACAACTTCATCATCGGTCTTGAGGTTGATGGCGATCAAGCCACCTGCACGAGGTGAGTCATATTCAGTCAAAGGTGATTTCTTCACCATTCCACTTTTAGTGGCAATAACTAAGTAATGAGTTGGGTCGTAATCGCGTAGGGAAATTACTTGCGCAATAGCCTCATCTGGTTTAAATGCCAAGAGATTTGCTACATGTTGCCCACGTGCATCTCGGCCAGCATCTGGGAGCTCGTGCACCTTGGCGCGGTAAACGCGACCTTTGTTGGTAAAGAAGAGTAACCAATCGTGTGTGGATGCGGTGAAGAAGTGATCTACAAGATCATCCTGCTTGAGTGCAGCACCCTTTACTCCCTTGCCGCCGCGACGTTGCGCGCGATAGAGATCGGCTTTTGTACGCTTTGAATAGCCGCTGCGAGTAATGGTTACAACAACTTCTTGATCTGGGATTAAATCTTCAATCGAGAGATCGGATTCGGCAAGAACTATCTGGGTGCGCCGTTCATCTGCATACTTTTCACCGAGCTCATGAAGTTCGGTCTTGATTATTTCGCGCTGCTTTGACTCGCTGGCGAGAATCTCGTTGAGCACGATGATGTCGGCCATAAGGGCTTCGTATTCATCATTAATCTTTTGGCGTTCTAGGGCCGCGATGCGGCGCAGTTGCATATCCAAAATTGCATTGGCTTGAATCTCATCTACATCAAGCAGCTTCATCAACCCAGTACGTGCTTCCTCTGGAGTCTTTGAGGCGCGGATTAACGCGATGACCGCATCGAGGGCATCTAAAGCTTTGAGGTAACCCTGCAAGATATGAGCGCGTTTTTCTCGCTCAGCGAGGCGGAAACGGGTGCGGCGAACAATTACCTCAACCTGGTGCTCGATGTAATAACGGATAAATTCATCAAGGCGCAGGGTGCGCGGTACTCCGTCAACGAGAGCTAACATATTGGCGCCGAATGAATCTTGTAACTGTGTGTGCTTGTAAAGGTTATTTAAAATCACCTTGGGTGTTGCATCGTTGCGAAGAACAATTACGAGACGTTGACCTAAACGCTCATTGCCTTCATCGCGAACATCGGCAATTCCTTTGATACGTCCATCTTTTACCAACTCCGCAATTTTGAGAGCTAAATTATCTGGGTTGACTTGATAAGGGAGTTCGGTAACAACAAGACAGGTGCGCTTGTTAATCTCTTCTATTTCCACGACCGCACGCATGATTATGGAGCCACGCCCGGTGCGATAAGCATCTTCGATTCCTTGGCGTCCAACGATGAGAGCTTTGGTAGGAAAATCTGGGCCTTTAACAATCGTCATTAACTTGGCGAGCGTCTCTTCCGGTGATGCATCTGGATTTTCTAGAGCCCAAGAGGTTGCCTGAATAATTTCAGTGAGGTTGTGTGGAGGAATATTTGTCGCCATTCCAACAGCAATTCCGGCAGAGCCATTAACGAGAAGATTTGGAAAGCGAGAAGGGAGCACTGTTGGCTCTTGAGAGCGACCGTCGTAGTTAGGGATGAAGTTGACGGTGTCCTCGTCAATATCGCGCATCATCTCCATGGCTAATGGAGCAAGTTTTGCTTCGGTGTAACGCATTGCTGCTGCGGGATCATTACCGGGAGATCCGAAGTTTCCGTTTCCATCGATCAATGGATAACGGAGTGACCAGAACTGCGCCAAACGAACTACTGCATCATAGATAGCACCGTCGCCATGTGGATGGTAATTACCCATGACGTCACCGACGATACGAGAAGATTTGTAATAACCCTTATCAGGGCGATATCCCGCATCAAACATCGCGTAAAGGACGCGGCGGTGAACCGGTTTTAGACCATCACGAACATCTGGAAGTGCGCGACCAACGATGACTGACATGGCGTAGTCGAGATAGCTGCGCGCCATTTCAACCTGAAGATCAATCGACTCAATCTTTGAGCCTTCCATGCCCTCTTGAAATCTATCTTCCATCAGATATCCAAGAATCTAACATCTTTGGCGTTGCGTTGAATAAAGCTACGACGTAGATCGACATCTTCGCCCATGAGAACAGAGAAGAGATTGTCGGCTGCTGCGGCATCGTCCAAAGTAATTTGCGTCAAGATGCGGTGGGTTGGATCCATCGTGGTATCCCATAACTCTTTTGCTGGCATCTCTCCCAGCCCTTTAAATCGCTGAATTCCATCCTCTTTGGGCAGGCGCTTTCCGGCTTCGATTCCAATTTTGATAAACCCGTCGCGTTCGCGATCGCTAAATGCATACTGCACAGGCTCTTTGCCGCCCCACTTCAATTTATAAAGTGGTGGTTGAGCAAGGTAAACAAAACCACTTTCGATAAGCGGTCGCATGAAACGGAACAAAAGGGTGAGCAAAAGAGTACGGATATGTTGTCCGTCGACGTCAGCATCGGCCATCAAAATGATCTTGTGATAGCGCAACTTTGCAACATCGAAGTCATCGTGAATACCGGTACCCAAAGCGGTGATCAAAGCTTGAACTTCGTTGTTTTGTAATACCCGATCAATACGCGCTTTTTCTACATTGAGAATCTTGCCTCGAATTGGAAGTACTGCTTGATAACGTGAATCGCGTCCACCTTTAGTGGAGCCACCAGCAGAATCACCCTCAACAATATAGAGCTCACATTTCTCTGGCTCGGTCCATTGGCAGTCAGCCAATTTTCCGGGCATGCCACGGCCTTCAAGCAAGCCCTTGCGTGAACGACTTAAGTCACGCGCTTTGCGCGCCGCCACACGAGCTGAAGCGGCATCGATACTTTTACGGACAATATCTTTTCCTTCGCCAGGGTTCTTTTCAAACCAGGCAGTGAGATGTTCGTTCATTGCTTTTTGC
>CAIKID010000017.1 GCA_903827345.1 uncultured Actinomycetes bacterium
GCGCTGGGGAGTTCCAGTGGCCGTAGGGGAACTTTTAGTCGGAACGCTCTTTGGCGCGAGTGGTTTCAACAAAATTCCCTACCAGGATCAATCGCTGAAATTACTCGCAACTGTAGGTTTCGCGCTCTTGATGTTTACAGCTGGAAGCCACATCGACTACCGGACACTCACCCGAAAGTCATTTGAAAAAGCGGCTTGGATTCTTTCAGCCAATTTTATTCTGGCAGTTCTGGTCGGACTCGCCATCGATCACCTGGCACATTTTTCTAATTGGAAGTTAGCGGCCGTTATTTCATTTTCGAGTTCTGCTGCCTTGGTTATCCCGCTGGTAGAAAAGATTGCACCTTCGGAATCTAAAAGTATCCTGATCACTCAGGTCACTCTCGCCGACGCCACAGCTTTCGTAGCGCTGCCCTTCTTCACCCAAAAGAGCGAGCGACTGCAAGCCACCGAAGGTGCCATTTTGGTTCTCATAGCTTCGGTTGCGATTTATTTCGCGCTGCACTTTGCGAGAAGCAGAGGGTGGTTGGATAGCACGCATGCGGTTTCAAAGGCGGATCACTTAGGGCTAGAACTTCGCATCAGTCTCTCCTTACTTTTGCTTGTAGCGGCGCTGGCCCTACATTTCCATGCCTCTGTGATGATCGCCGGATTCACATTGGGTGTAGCACTTGCGAGCATTGGAGTTCCACACCGATTAGCTCGGCAGTTATTTGGGATCAGTGACGGTTTCTTCGCCCCGCTCTATTTTGTCTGGCTGGGAGCTTCAATTGATATCCGGCAGACCTTCCATTCGCGCGATGCAATTCTGCTAGCACTCTTGATGTGTATCGGCGCGGTCATTGCACACACGCCCTCGGCTCTCTTTGGACAACCTAAACGAAATATCTTGTTGTCGAGCGCTCAATTGGGAATTCCTGCAGCAGCAGTCACCTTAGGTACAGCTAACGGAGTCTTAAGCGGAGCACAGGCTGGGGCAATCATGATGAGCGCTCTGGTAACGATCCTCTTTACAATTTAGGAGTTGTCGTGAGGAAAGCCACCTTCAAATTGATTCAAAACCATCTCCTTTGGGAGTACTCTGGACATATTGAAGTTTATCAATATGAGAAAGAGCGGCGTAGGGATGTCGATTTCACTGAACCTCAGCAAACGCGAGAGTTCGAAGAAGAGCACCTTCAAATTAGTAGGCGCCCTTCTCGCTTGGTACTTCCTTTATTGGGGGAACGATAAGTTCTGGAATTGGCTCTTATTTACGGTTCTTCCCTTCAAAAAGCAGAGCAAGTTGGGCGATGCGGTGCGCTTCTTCTTTTACGATTCCTCCAAAATTATCCTGCTGCTCGTTGGTATTACCTTCTCTGTAACAATGCTTAGATCCTTCATCACCATCGAAAGAACAAGATCACTCCTGGGCGGCAAGCGCCAGGGAATTGGGAATGTGATCGCGGCTTCAGCGGGGATTGTGACCCCATTTTGCTCTTGTAGCGCGGTCCCCGTGTTCGTGGGTTTTCTATCTTCTGGAGTTCCCATCGGAGTCACCCTGAGCTTCCTGATCGCTAGCCCTTTGATCAATGAAATTGCCGTGGGGTTGTTGTTCACTATGTTTGGACTCAAAATCGCCGCCATTTACTTGCTATCCGGATTAACCATTGCGATAACTGCGGGATTGGTCTTGGGGAAGATGAAGGTTGAACGTTGGGTGGAACCATTCGTGTATGCCAATCAAATGAATCAACAGGCAGAGTTCGCCTCACCGGACTACTCCTTGCAAGATCGCACTCGAATGGGTGTGGAGGAATCGGTAAGTATCTTAAAGAAAATCTGGCTCTATCTTCTGGCTGGAATCTTGGTCGGGGCAGCAATTCATGGATGGGCACCGACCGCATTCTTTGCTCAGCATGCAGGGCGGAGTAATCCTTTCGCTGTATTGATTGCTGTAGCAATCGGAGTGCCCCTCTATTCGAATGCAGCTGGCGTAATGCCGATAGTGCAGGCCCTCTACAGCAAGGGTCTACCCATGGGGACTCTCTTGGCATTCATGATGGCGGTTGTTGCCCTTAGCCTCCCTGAGATGATTTTGCTAAAGCGCGTTCTTAAGCCAAAACTTTTGATCACATATATAGCGATTGTCGCCTCGGGAATCATCTTCGTTGGATATCTATTTAACGCAATACTTAAGTAAGGGAGAAAACAATGGAGATTAAAGTGTTAGGTCCAGGATGTAAGAATTGTGTAACCCTAGATCGAATCACCCATGAAGTGATCGCGGAGATGGGATTAATCGCCACCTTTGAGAAGATTGAAGATTATGCCGCTATAGCCAGTTACGGCGTGATGAGTACCCCCGCCTTGGTGGTGGATGGAAAAGTTCTTCTCTCCGGGCGCGTACCTACCCCTCGCCATCTCAAGGAAA
>CAIKID010000018.1 GCA_903827345.1 uncultured Actinomycetes bacterium
ATATTGATAATTTGGCCGACATTGCGCTGGAAGATTACTTCATCACCCAAGCACCAACCCCATGGAGCAAGGCCGAAGTTGTCGAAGCATTTATGTCAGCTCTCAAACTACAGGAGCGCGTTGCGTAAACCGCGATAAAACTTTAAGGAGCAGGATATTGGGTCAACTACCCAATGTCCCACCAGCGTTGAGAGCTAAATTTCCGCCATCTACGGGCAGCATGACCCCAGTTATCATGGCGCTAGCATCACTAGCCAAAAATAGAACTGCATGCGCAATATCTTGCGGTTCTGCCACTCTTCCCAATGGAATACCAGAGAGAAGTTTCTGCATTAAAGTTTGTCCTGCATCTCCCTCACTTTCGACCCATGACCTCCAACCTGGCGTATTAACGGAGCAGGGTTGAATGGCGTTTACACGGATCTTGGATGCAGCCCACTCGACTGCCAGTTCACGCGTCATCTGGATAACTCCCCCTTTTGCCACGCTATATGCAAAATTGCCTCGTCCGATCGCGGAACTTCCCGCGATGGAGGCGATATTTACGATGACTCCTGGTTTTCCTGCCGCATGCGATCTGCGATAAAACTCGCGTGCATTTAAGAAATATCCAGTCAGGGAGGCCCCAATTACTCGGTCCCACTCCTGGAGAGAGGTGTCTTGTGGAGGAATATGAATAGCGGCTGCGGCGTTATTAACTAAAATATCAGGTGCGCCAAAATCCTTGCTTACTTTTTCAAAGAAGGAAACGACTTCTCCTTCATCGCTTGATCTACATAAGTACCCGTCTACTTTCAGACCTTCATCTCTGAATTTTTTTACAGTTTTATCAATGACTCTTTGGTCAATGTCGGTGAATAATATGTGCGCGCCTCTTGCGCCCAAAGTTGCACAGATTGCGTTTCCAATACCACCGCCACCCCCCGTAACGACTACTGAGCGGTCAGTTAAATCAAAGAGATCCTTCATCGCTTCTCAACCCTTTTACATTCTTGCAGCGATGGGATCTTGTTCACGGAAGGTACTTACTCACCACAGAGCTAATAATTCCTATTCCTTCAATTCCCGAGCGAACCACCTCTCCTCCGACCAGATACTTAGTTGGAGAATGTCCCATCCCAACCCCACTTGGAGTACCAGTGTTGATGATATCCCCGGGAAATAACTCCATGAATTGGCTGATGTACCAGACGAGGTGGTCGATGCCATAAAGGAGATCGCTGGTGCGGGAGTCCTGTCGCATTTCGCCATCTACTTCGCACCAAATGTGTAAATCAGTAAAATCGATCTGGTCTAATGTAACTATTTCAGGGCCCATCGGATTGAAGGTTGGAAATGACTTCCCTTTAACCCACTGACCTGACCTTTCGAGCTGCCATTCTCGCTCACTTACATCTTGCGAAATGGTAACCCCAAGAATATGAGCACGAGATTCCGAGGCATCTTTTAGATATAAAGCGCGCTTTCCGATGATAACAGCCAACTCAACTTCATAATCTGACTTCTTGCTACCGGGCGGGATGACGATGCCGTCATCTGGCCCAACGAGAGTGTCGGGAGCCTTCATAAAGATCACCGGCTCTGTGGGTGTTGGATTATTTGTTTCGGCAATGTGTTTTAAGTAATTGAGACCAACGCAAATGATTTTAGATGGTCTGGCAACGGGTGAGCCGATCCTGGAAAGTTCTCTTGATCCTCGCGGCAAGTTGCTTAAATCACTTGCAGCAACTTTCTCGCGTGCTCCAGCTTCTAATTCAGCGCGATCCCAATCTTTGATGATTGAATCCACATAAATCAACTCGTCGCCTTCAAAAACAACTGGGCGTTCTATTCCGAATTCTCCGACTCGACCTATTCGCATCTCTTACCCCGTTCGCTCTAGTCAATATTTCCTTGGATAAATCAACCCTACTTCTATTTAAATCAAAAGAGCTAACCAAAAGAGA
>CAIKID010000019.1 GCA_903827345.1 uncultured Actinomycetes bacterium
ACCGCCAGCGACGGGCATCGGACTGATCTGACCTTGGGCCGACCAAGAGTGGAATACGTGAGCGCGATCGAGGTCAAAAACCTCTTTGCCGCGGGCTGGGTTTGCAATGGGCTCTGTCATGTACCCAATCTAATCATCTAAATGTGAGGCACGGCAGCAGGTTGGGATCTGGCCGCTTAAATGGTGGTGGGGCGCACCGAAAGCACCTGCGCTGGCGGCTGCGAAATTCAGGGAAACCGGTATCTGCTTACTTGGAGTTGTCTAACTGCGCGATGACATAATTCGCGATCATTCGAAAGACCGCGCCTTGAACGGCAAAGAGGGCAAAATCCAAGAGACCGATAGCCACTCCACCAATGACATACCCTTTACTCCCATAGTGGTGGGTCAGTAGATACCCGGCGATAATGCAGCCAGCTCCGACAATCGCCCCCAACACCTGTAAGAGCGTTCCATATCCATTTACGATCTTCGCTGATCGGATTGCAACCACTGCTGAATGCTTCGTTCTCATCTCAGGTTTATCAAGCTTGGAGACTTTTCGCGCGACCGACTCTGTCTTCTCCTTCTTTTCCACTTGAGGGGGCTCTTCCGCAATGATCTTTGGATAATCCGATTCAATGACTCGTGGATCTTGGGGCTGCACTTTTTTAGAGCCACATTTGGGGCAGGATTTATGATCAGATCTCTTGTAGCGCTTTGCGCACTTGGCGCATTCGACCTTTGCCATACTTTCAGAGTACGACTTTTGGATATATTTGAAAAGCCTCTTTCTTAAACTCTTAGCCTAAATTTTAAAATCTATGCGTGATTGACGGCCGCCACGATGCGGTCGATACCTTCGGCGATGATCTCTTCCCTCGTCGCGAAGTTAAGGCGGATGAATTGGCTGCAGTCTGGTCCGAAGAGGTGACCTGGGGTGAGGCCGACCTTCCCATGTTCCAAAAGATGTTGGGTTGGGGTTTCTCCGAGGTTATATGCAGAGATATCAATCCAGGCTAAGTAGGTGCAGTTGGGAATTCGATATTGAGCCAGCGGTAATTTCTCTGCAATTTGCACCTGTAGGAACTTACGGTTGTGATCGAGAGTCTCCATCATGCCATCGAGCCATTCGCCACATTCAAAGGCTTTAGCTGCAGCGTGTGCTCCAAAGAGCGAGGCGCGAAAGCGCACCGACCGCGGCATCAACTTTGCCAGTTCTGACATGCGCTCCGATTGGGTAATAATGAATGCACATTTAAGTCCTGCGAGGTTCCACGCCTTGCTCGCTGCCGTGACGCAGACCCCGACCTGGCGCGCATTGTCGCTGATGCTTAAGAAAGGAATAAATGGCTCTTCATCGAAGACAATCGGACCATGAATCTCATCGCTGAAAACATAGACTCCGTACTTAACTGCTAAATCGGCGATCGCTTCTAGTTCGGCGCGAGTGTGTACCGTGCCGGTTGGGTTCTGCGGATTACACAGGTAATGAATCTTTACGCCGGCTTTGTAACCAGCTTCGATGGCAGCAAGATCCAAGGCGTAGCGCATTCCATCTTTGATCATCGGGGCATCGACAACTTCGCATTTAAGCTCTTTCGCCCAATTGAACATATTGAGATAGACCGGAGAGTTCACCAAGACCTTGTCGCCGGGCTGCACGATCGTGCGCGACATTTCGATCATTCCCATTCCAACATCAGAGCAGAGTAGGAATTGCTCGGTATCTACTTTCCAGTTCCAGCGATCGCTGGCAAAGGCGGCAAAGTTGCGCCCTAAGTGATCGATCTTGCCGAGATAGCCGGTGTCGGAGTTCTGCACCATGGCGACCAAGAGATCGCGGATCTCTTGCGGTAGCTCAAAGTCCATCTCTGCGACAGGCATTGGCAGCACATCAGGTGCAGAGCCGCTCCATTTTTCGCTGAGACGAGTGCGGAGAATTTCTAGGGGAACGCCTTCGACCTTCATATTGCCAGTCTAATGGTTCTTAGATTTGCCACAATGACAGTTGCTCATTGATAAATTTACGATCGGGATCCAATCCCGCGCGGTAGGCGAGCCAAGGCACGAATTTTGGATAGAGCGCGTGAAAATCAAAGCTCTCTGCCGTAAATAACTTGCCCCAATGCGGCCGCGCATTGAATGGCGCGAGTGCTGCCTCTAGCATCGGAAGAAATGCGCTGACCCCCGCAACATCGGGCTTCCAGGTGAAGTGAATTGCCAAACTGTCACGACCGTAGGCCTCGCTCAACCAATTGTCATCGGCGGCAATTGTGCGTAACTCTGTTACCAAGAGCAGCGGGCGAATTTGAGCGCGTAGGGCATAGACCGCTGCCAATGCAGCCACTGCATCCTTTGTATCTACAAAGAACTCGCTCTGCAATTCTTCGC
>CAIKID010000020.1 GCA_903827345.1 uncultured Actinomycetes bacterium
GTATTGAGTTTGCGCGGCCAGACCAGTAAACGTCCCATTAATTGGCGCCTTTGGAACTGCAATTGTTTTCACCGGTTTTGGCTTGGCAATCTTCGTGGGAGAAACTGTCGCCGGGGTCGTTGGCGTTGGAGTCTCTGAAGGAGTTGGAGTCTCTGAAGGAGTTGGAGTCTCTGAAGGGGTCGGAGTAGCAATAACGCCACTTGAAACTCCCTGATGAGGCGGCGCGTAGGCCAAAATTGCGCCGACTCCGCCAACCGTGCCGGCAACGACTGCAACAATCTTTACTGCGCCCATGTCATTGCCTCTCTCTTTTATTCAGCATGAAATTCAAAAGCTTCTGCGTGAAAACGCTCTTTGGGGATGCCGCAGGCTAGGGCTGCTGCCCTGACTGCGTCAACAAGTGGGGTTGGCCCGCACACATAGACGTCACTGTAGCGAAAGGCCGGAACATATTTCATAATGTGGCTGGCATTCATAGGATGCTGCTTTCGAGATCCCATTAAGTAATGCACTCGGGCTCCGCGAGCTTCTGCTAATTCATCTAGCTCTAATTTGAAGACTAAATCATCTTCGGAAGCTGCTCTAAAAATGACATCAACTTCAACGGACGGGTCAAACTCTTCCATAAGCGCCCGAAGCGGAGTTATTCCGACTCCCCCGCCGACAAGAACTGCGTGCCCCAAACCCTTTGTCGCTTTGGACGCTGTGAAAATTCCAAAAGGACCTTCGAAGAAGACTTTAGTTCCTGGCTTGAGATGCTTAACGGCGCCGGATGCATCACCGAGATTCTTAACAGTGACACGCATTTCTTCGGAAGTAGGTGCTGCAGAAAGTGAATAAGGATGGGCGATCCACCATTGTCCTTTTGTCATGAAGCGCCAACTAAAGAATTGTCCGCCTTGCGCGTTTAAGCGATCCAATTTATGTCCGCGCATCACGATGGAAACAACGCTAGAACCCTCATCAACTATCTCTGCGACTCGAAGATCATGCCTAAATGATCTAAAAACTGGAATCACCACACGCCAATAGATAATTGTGAATGCAGTGAGGAGGTAAAGACCTTCCCAGTAATACTTATTGAGGGGATGGTTTAAAAACATCGGCCCGGTTAGCACTTGGTGCATGTAACTCAGTGCGATGGCCAAGTAGGTATAAAGATGAATCGTCCACCACGTCTCATATGACATCTTGGATCGAACACGCTTGTAAGAGGTAACTCCGGCGGCAACAAAGAATAGGAATCCAACGGCAGCTGGCAACATCCATTGATAGTTTCGCGTCATTCGCCACAACTCGCCACCTATACGCAAGCCTTCATTTCCGGCGTAACCAAGTGCAACGAGTAGCACGTGGAATGTGATGAGGAAGAGCGCGTAAGGGCCAAGCTTGCGATGCCACCGCACTAATTTGTCATGTCCAACAGATCTTTCAATCCATGAAATTCGAGAGACCATCACGATGCCGACGAGGGCGAAATACGTTCCAACAAGCGCGCAAATTCGTGACACAGAGATGATGGCGGGATATGGCCACGCCCAGTCCGAACGGGTTGTTGACTCTAGAAAAATTGCGACAGTAAGACCGAGTCCAACTCCCAAGACGGCGCTCGCCCAATCAGCATAATATTTCGCCCGAACGCTCATAAAGAGATTGAAACCTCGCAATCTGCATTTATCCTGAGAATCGGTTAAGAGTCTGGGAATAATAGCCCGATTCGGGCCTTCTGAATATTTACTTGGTTATTTTGATGTTAACCAGATACTTGCTCTGGCTATCGGTGCATCTCAGCGCTTCTCCACACGAGGTCCGAGTTGCTTGCAGCGAAAACTTGCCGACGCGAACGGCTTTGAGCGCCCAATCCAACGAACCCGTTCCCATGCCGGGTGGATTGCTAGGGGTATTTGAGCCCAATGCGGCAACGGGATCACCGAGAGACTTGATCGGAGCAGAGGCAGGAAGTGGCGTCAAGCTCCAATAGGTGGAGTGAAGAACTAAATGAAAGCTCGTGCCAACTTTTATGGCGTATGTCTTATTCGCTGAATTTTCATTCAGAACTCTGCCAGTCCCTGCAGTCGCTGAATTCATCGTGGAAAGAAGAACAGCCACCACCGCAAGGGATGCAAGCGATGCAA
>CAIKID010000021.1 GCA_903827345.1 uncultured Actinomycetes bacterium
TAGTAGAACCTTCGTCGATGAGCGCTTTCGTTACAAGCAGGACTGAAAGATTGGCGGCACGGGCATTGAGAGCAGTCGTTAATCCAGCAACTCCAGATCCGATCACAATTACATCGGCCTTGGTTGTCCAGCCCGGAGCTCCGGCGAATAACTTCATTGATCGCTTCCCATACGCATATTGTCGATCAATCGGAGCCCATTTACCCAACCGGCGATGATTCCACGCGCGGATTGGCTCCCCGGAGGTGCCAATTCGAAGGTTTCTTCATCGATAACCTCGGCATAGTCGACTTGAAAATCTGGCTCGCTAGCCAAAGTTTGCAGCATCGCCTCTTTATTTCCAGTTCGCAAAGCCTGACTAATAATCAGTGCAGCGCGTCGACCTGCAGGCGTAAGTTGAATATTGCGCGATGAGAGCGCAAGACCATCACTATCGCGGACAGTTGGAACTGAGACGATATCTATCGGAAAGTTATTTTCTTTTACCCACTTCTTAATGATGAAGAGTTGCTGAAAATCTTTTTCTCCGAAGATTGCGTAATCAGGTTTTGCATAATCAAAGAGTCTGCTGACGACAGTCAGCACTCCGTCGAAGTGCCCAGTCCGATGGCGACCTTCAAAGATCTCTCCAATGGCGCCAGCGGAAATCTTTGCGATCTCACCCGGATAAACCTCGTTGTAATTAGGAGCCCAAACCTTTGTTGCTCCTGCGGCAATCGCCTTCTCTGTATCGCCCGCCAAGTCGCGTGGATATTTTGATAGATCTGCCGCGCTCTCAAATTGCAAAGGGTTTACAAATATCGAAACAATTACCGTCTCACTCAACTCACGAGCGCGCCTAATCAACTCTAAGTGCCCAGCATGAAGCGCACCCATAGTAGGTACAAGTGCGATTGAATCTTGCATGGTGCTCCAGTCCTTTCGGGGTACCGGGCTAATAGGGAAAGTTTACTCCTTCAGCGCTGTAATGAGATCTCGGATAGAACCATGGCCAGCTATGGTGGCATTCGGGTCGATTTCGAACCAAGGTTCCAACACAAAGGTACGCTCATGAGCGCGTGGGTGAGGAATTTCTAAATGTGGCTCTTGGATTACGAGATCCCCGCAGGTTATGAGATCAAGATCGAGAGTCCTAGGTCCCCAGTGGACATCGCGCGTTCGCCCAGCCAGCACTTCAATCTCTTGCATTTCTACTAGCAGATCGAGTGGATCCATCTCGCTCTCTCCCACAATAACTGCATTCAGGTAGTCATCTTGCTTGGGACCACCCATTGGAGCAGTTCTATAGAAACTAGAGATCGCCTTTATATCAATGCTCTTTCCTAGCTCATCAATCGCATGGTGTAAATGAGAGTTCGTATCCCCCATATTGGAACCGAGAGCGATTACGACCTTCATGCGGAGCGCTTGATTCGAACCGCGATATCGGTGACTGGAACTCCAACAGATGCATACGGCTTGTGAACGATTACTTCAACTGCTTTTAGTGGATAGGTGCGCAAAAGTTCGGTCGCAATGACATGCGCTAATCGCTCAATCAAATTAACTGGCTCGCCAACAATAAATTCGTAGACGATTTTAGCAACCTGAGAATAATCAACGGCGTCCGCTATTGAATCTGATCGCGAAGCGGTCTTGTTCTCTAATTCAAGTTTTACATCTACCGAAAAATTCTGACCATTTTCCCGCTCAAATTCGAAGAGACCGTGATAACCAAAACCTGAGATCCCCTTAATTTCGATAAAATCACTCATCCCCATAACTCCTTCACTACCTTGATGGCATCCACGTGAGGTCTCACGCTATGTGTACGTACCGCCCAAACTCCTTTGCGAGCCATCTCCGTTGTCAGGGCGACGGTGGCAAAATCTCGGTCATCTGGATTCTCTGCGCTAACTAAATCACCTAAAAAGCGTTTGCGCGAGACCCCAATTAAAAGTGGGTAGCCCAAAAGCTGAAGTCGATCAATATTGCGAAGGAGTTCCCAATTGTGTTCCCTGCTCTTGGCAAAACCAATACCCGGATCGAGAATAATCTGATCTGGATTAACCCCTTGAGCGATGAGGGCAGTAACCCGATCTTCTAACTCTTGCCTCACCTCCTGAACGACATCCTTGTACACGGCCCGTGATTGCATATCTATAGATTCCCCCCGGGAGTGCATGGCTATGTATTGCACACCTGGGTTGTCAGCAATAAGGAGAGCCATCTGCGGATCTGCAGCTCCCGCACTGATGTCATTGACAACCGTCGCCCCCGCCCCGATCGCCAATTTGGCTATCTCTGACCTGGTGGTATCGATGCTTATTGTTGCGCCGAGCTCTTTGAGGGCGATAATTACTGGAATCGTCCGATCTCGCTCCTCTGCAGATGAGATGCGTTCAGCACCAGGCCGGGTCGATTCTCCACCGACATCAATGATGTCGACGCCCTGCGCAATCATCTCTTTGGAGTGTGCAATAGCTGCATCAAAATCAAAGTGCCGCCCACCATCAGCAAATGAATCTGGAGTGACATTAAGTATGCCCATAACGAGCGTGGCCACTTTGAGTGACATTAGCGATCAGAAGCTGTAATCAGCGCCATAGCTTCGGCTCTGGTAGCAGCATTGCGCAGCTGCCCGCGTACCGCAGATGTTGTAGTTCGTGCTTGAGATTTCTTAACTCCGCGCATCGACATACATAAATGTTCACAGTCAATAATGACGATCACCCCTGCAGGTTTCAAAATTTCGACCATAGCATCGGCGATTTGAGTCGTGAGGCGCTCTTGTACTTGTGGTCGTTTCGAATACAAATCCACCAACCGAGCTAATTTAGAAATACCAGTAATGCGACCAGATTCTCCGGGAATGTATCCAATATGCGCCATTCCGTGAAATGGTGTTAAGTGATGTTCGCAGTGCGAGAAGACTTCGATATCTCGAACAATAACCAACTCTTTGTGGCCGATATCAAAGGTAGTTGTGAGAACATCTTCTGGGCTCTGCCAAAGCCCTTCAAAATTCTCACGATATGCCCGAGCTACTCGAGCAGGGGTATCACGCAGACCGTCGCGGGAGGGATCCTCGCCGATCGCCAATAAGAGTTCGGTAACAGCTCTCTCGGCACGACCTTGATCGAACTCGGCTCGCGCCTTGCCATCATGTGGCCCCATGGAGACCGGAGTGATCTCGTGATCCACGATTAGGCCTCTTCTGCTTTCGCGGGCGCTGCCTTTTTCCGCGGCTTGCGCGCCGGTTTTGCTACTACTGCCTCCGGATCAACCTGTGGCTTTGCAGCTACAAGTCCCACCGGAGGAAGTGTTGAAGGTGAGCGGTTTGGTGACCCAGTCCAGGCGGGACGAGAGGAAACCATGCGAACCTTGGTAAAGATGCGCTCAATGTCATCCTTGAGCAGGGTTTCACGCTCCAGTAGTTCGACAACCAGCTCATCCAAAATGTCGCGATTTTGTACCAGAATGTTGAAGGCCTCTTGGTGCGCATTTTCTATGAGGTTATGGATCTCTTCATCGATGATTCCAGCAATCTCTTCGGAGTAGTCACGTTGGTGACCATAATCGCGACCGAGGAATGGATCGCTATCACCGCTTCCAAGTTTGATTGCGCCAATTCGTTCTGTCATTCCATATTGAGTAACCATCGCGCGCGCTAGATTCGTCGCCTTCTCAATATCGTTTGATGCGCCGGTCGTTGGATCGTGGAAAATTAATTCCTCTGCGGCGCGACCGCCGAGAGAGTAAGAAAGTTGATCAAGCATCTGATTGCGCGTTGTCGCATAACGATCTTCGTCAGGAAGAACCATCGTGTAACCGAGGGCACGACCGCGCGGCATGATCGTAATCTTATGAACAGGATCAGTATTAGGGAGCGCGTGCGCGACCAGAGCGTGACCACCTTCGTGATAAGCGGTGATGCGTCGCTCTTCCTCCGTCATCAGGCGACTGGTGCGTTGCGGCCCAGCCATGACGCGATCAATCGACTCATCGAGTGCCATCGTAGTAATAACTTTCGCATTTTCGCGAGCGGTAAGTAGTGCCGCTTCATTCAAAACATTTGCCAAATCCGCACCCGTAAATCCTGGGGTGCGTTTTGCAATTTCACCGAGGTCCACACTCTTGGCGATTGGCTTTCCTTTAGCGTGAACTTCGAGAATGGCTTTTCTTCCCAAGAGATCGGGGCGGTCCACAGGGATCTGGCGATCGAAGCGACCTGGTCGCAAAATCGCTGGATCAAGAACATCCGGTCGGTTCGTTGCTGCGATCAAGATAACTTGAGTATTCGCTTCAAAACCATCCATCTCAACCAATAACTGGTTAAGGGTCTGCTCGCGTTCATCATTACCGCCACCCATGCCGGCACCACGTTGGCGACCAACCGCATCGATCTCATCGACGAAGATAATTGCAGGGGCAGCCTCTTTGGCTTTATTGAAGAGATCACGAACTCGGGATGCGCCCACCCCAACAAACATCTCAACAAATTCCGAACCAGAGATAGAGAAGAAAGGAACATTTGCCTCACCTGCGACAGCTCGCGCAAGGAGTGTCTTACCGGTTCCGGGAGGGCCATAAAGAAGTACGCCCTTGGGAATCTTGGCGCCAATATCTTGATATTTCTTAGGATCCGAGAGGAAATCCTTGATTTCACGGAGTTCTGCAACCGCTTCATCAGCACCAGCAACATCAGCGAAGGTGCTCTTGGGAGCCTCCTTCGATTGCAATTTTGCCTTGGAGCGGCCAAAGGAGAAGATCCTATTTCCGCCCTGTGAGTTAGACATAAAGAGCAGGAGGATAAATCCAATTACTAGGAAGGGAGCGAAGCTGAAAAATAGCGTTGCAAAGAAGGAGGTCGTAGGTACTTTGACATTCCAAGCCTTCGTTGGTGGATTGCTCGTTAATAACTCCGTGATTTGCTGCTCTTGATTGGTGACGTAGGAGGCAACCAGATGGGTAGCCCCGTTAACCGATTCGCCACTTTTAAGAATAATCTGAACTTTTTGATCTTTATCAATGACCAGCGCGGACTCCACTTTGTTCTGTGATATTTCTGCAAGTACGGTGGAGGTATCGACGGTGGTGTAAGCCGCACCGCTGCCAGAGATTCTGCCCAGAGCGACAACCAGTATCAGCGCAAGGACGATCCAGAAGAGTGGACCGCGCATCAACTTGCGGATCCGCTTCCGGGGAAGGTTTATCTTTTTATCTGCCATTGCTCTTCTCTATTGTCTTCTCTGGGTTAACCGAATGTGATCGTTATTTATTTCCATAAAATCAGGAGTAAACGCCCTTAGCCAGGATTCCTATGAAATCGAGGTTGCGGTACTTCTCGCCATAATCCAAGCCATACCCCACAACAAACTCATTAGGTATATCAAATCCGACATATTTAACATCGACATCTACCTTTGCAGCGTCGGGCTTTCGGAGCATCGTGAAGATTTCAACACTCTTAGCCCCTCTTGATTGTAAATTCGACTTGAGCCAAGCAAGCGTGAGTCCAGTGTCGAGAATATCTTCAACAATTAAAACGTGGCGGCCGGTGATATCGCGATCGAGATCTTTAAGAATTCGAACAACTCCGCTTGATTTTGTTCCGGAACCATATGAAGAGACCGCCATCCAATCCATTTCAACATGACGGTTGAGGGCACGCACCAGATCGGCCATCGTCATCACAGCGCCCTTGAGAATTCCAATTACGAGGAGGTCTCGATCTGTGTAATCACTCTCGATCGCAGTTGCGATCTCTTTTAAACGGGCTTGGATTTCTGGGGCCGTAACTATGACGCGATCGATGTCTGCGCCTGCGGTGCTTAAATCCACGATGCTCCTTTTATGAGATCTGCTGTAAGAGCGAAAGTCTGCCCGAAATCCGGACCACCTTCACACCACCTGGGAGGGAAATTACCCCTTGGCCGTGCCAATCGGTGACCAAGGCCTCAACTGGAGCTATGTGATCGGCAGAAATCGACCCTTCCGGGGCCCCAGCGCTGTAAATAGCGAGCCGAAGGACTCTCACTCGGATCGCCTTGGGCAGTTCGGCCAACTTTTCCACCACGAGGGGGTCGTTACCTGAGAGGTATTGGGCGGCCAGGAGATCAAGCGCGTCAGCATCCTCCCGAAGGATCTTGGCGCTGCGCACCAAGGCGTCGCTAATCCCGGGGCCGAGATTGGCCTCTAAAACTGGCAGGACCTCGTGCCGCACTCGAACTCGGGCATAGTGCCGATCCAAATTCTGGGGATCAACCCAAGGTGAGATTCCATTTTCCGTGCAGGTTGCCTCTGTAGTTGAACGTTCGATTTCAAGTAACGGTCTTACGAAAGGAGCATTGACCTCAGCGATTCCGGAGAGGGAACGTGTTCCAGATCCACGAGCTAAACCAAGCAATACCGATTCGGCTTGATCATTCTTGGTATGCGCCAGAAAGAAAAAATCGGGCTGATACTTTGAGATCGCAACGGAGAATGCCTGGTAGCGAGCGCGCCGGGCGGAGGCTTCCATTCCATCCACCATATCAACGGCAACAGGAACGATCTCTACGCTTTCAAAGCCGATCCGCAGCAACTGCTCGCGGGCTTCCGCCGCGACCTGTGCCGATAAATCTTGCAGTTGATGATCAATAATGATTGCAACAAGGTCTACTCCCGTTGTCTTACATTCTAGAAGGGTCGCAACAGCCAAAGCCATGGAATCGGCGCCGCCCGATACTCCCAAGAGGATGCGGGCATCGGCCCGCTGCACCCAAGGACGCACCGCTTGCCGAATCGCCAGGGTCGCCTTCATACCCCTAAGCCTAATTGTTAAACCCGACCACCTGAAGGCATTAGACCAGAGACGCTATATATGCTCGAATAAATCAAGCCAGTCCGAGTTGAGTTGGCTTCCCACATCATGCCATTTCCAGCATAGATGGTGATGTGATGAATATTTTGGATTGATCCATCGTATGAATAGAAGAGGAGATCGCCCGGAATCAAATTATCGAGTTTCACTCGCTGGGTGTCGACGAAATAAAGGGCGGCATTGAGGCGTGACCAATTTGGATAGCCCAAGCCAGCAGCGTGATAAGCGGCGTATACCAATCCAGAGCAGTCGAAACTTTTAGGACCTTGAGCACCCCAGACATATGGTTTGCGCGCCATCACCTGCGCCCGAGCATAAGCAACTGCTTTGGTGCGAATGGCATCGGTGCCACGTGTTGTAGAGCGGCCCTTAAATCCGCGATCCGGCCAGATTTTTGCTTGACCCTTGGTTTGTGCCGCGGTATTTGCACTTGATTGCTCTAATTGAGAAAGTGCAAGTTGTTGTTGCAAGGTAATTCGAATGTTGCGCGCTTTAGCGAGTTCGGCCATCAGTTGACCTTGAACCGCACGAAGTTTGGCAACCTCTGCAGTTTGCGCAGCTTGTGCTGCAGCCGCTGCAGCCTTGGCAGCAGCTACTTTTGCCGTCGCTGCTGCTTGAGCTACCTTCGCTGCAGATGCAGCCACCTGGGCCGCTTTTGCAATAACCATTGCACTCTTGTACCGAGCCAGCGCAACAGAGTCCGTTGCTCCTACCTGATTGAGAAGGCTGAGGCGATCTGCCAAATCTTGCGGGCCGTTAGATTCCAGAACGCTGTTAAGAGTGGTGAAGCCGCCACCCATGATGTACGCATTTGCCGCCATGCGCCCAATAAGCCTGTTGGCTTCTGCAACAGCAACCTGTGTAAGTACAGCATGTGCAGTTGCAAGATTTGATTGTTTGGTCGCGACCCCGAGTGCGCCTTGAGCGGAAACTAGGAGCGCCTGTTTGTGAATAGTAGCGGCAGTAAGTTGCTGCAAGAGATTTTGAGCAGAATCTAATTTGGAGGTGGCCGCTGCAGCTGCCGCAGCCTTGGCTTTCTCGGATGCCTGCGCAGCGGCTATCTGAGCCTTAGTCGGCGCAGAAACTTTGGGTTTTGGTTTTGCTGTTGGCGTTGGGGTGGTTGCGAGTGCAATCGTGGGAATCGACATCAGAAGTGCGGTGCAGAGCGCAACCGTTCGAAGACGTCGATTAAACATAAAATAGCCAACCATTCACGAGGAAGTAACAGTTAAGGATAATTGATACCGCTGGATGAAAGGACTATTGACTCGTTGTGAATCGGCTGTGTCTCTAGTTTGCAACGTCTCTACGTTTAAAGAGAAGCGCAACGATCGTGAATCCCACCAGTAAATAGACAGCAGAGATACCCATGGACCATTGGTAACTGACTGTAAGTGAGCCACCTTGTGCAATATTGTCAAAGTTCTGACCAGGTAGCCATTTCTGCGTACTAGACACAACGCCGCCCAGAATGGTTTCGAGGATCAACGACCAGATGACCCCTGTGGAGATCGCGCTAATGGGGGAACGGAATAGCAAACCAAGAATCATTCCGAAAGTTCCGAATGCAATGGTTGTTAATAGCACGTTAATAAAGGTGCGACCCAGCAGCGAAAGAGCGGTAGAGGTGAACCAGGCGGTCGTCGTTACCTTGGCATGCGGCGCTAATCCGTAGGAGACAGATATTGCAACTATGGCATCTATCGTTACAAGCGCAATTGCGAAAATAATCATGGAGAGATATTTTCCGGAGAGGATCTTCATGCGCGAAGGTTGGCGAACGAGCAGATTGCGCAGCGTACCTAAGGTGTACTCCTGCGCCGTCTGCGATGCAAATACGCAGAGCGCCGTTATTCCAAGGAAGAATGACACAATCTTAAATCCATAAACCAAGCCGGCGGCTTGACTCAAAATCGCAGGAGAGATTATTTCTCCGCGTTGCCCGTTTCCTTCGCCAGAATTGGCACGCAGGTAAACAATTGAGGTAAAGAGAGCGGTTAGCGCTGCAACTACCAAGATGGTCGAAATCAGAAGTGTCGGACGACGGAGTTTGCGAAGTTCGGCACGCATCACATGAAACATATTTACTCACCTGTCATTTCAAAGAATGTCTCTTCGAGAGACGGCTGCGTTGCGGTCAGGGCAGAGAGAGTGATGCCTGCATTAAATGCGAGACGATTGAAAGTTGCTCCCCATTCGGCATCAGCCACAATGTGAACCGCGCCTTCTTCAACGCTAGCTTCGCGTCCATGGCGGATTGCAATATCTACCAAGGTGTTGAGATCGACAGAAAATTCTGGCTGGGCTACCAAGGTGGCGAGTTGTGCTGCTAATAAATCTTGGGTGCGGCCGGCGAAGAGAACTTTTCCTTCACGTAACATGACGAGCGATTCGGCGATCATCTCTATTTCAGATAAGAGATGTGAAGAAACGAAGACGCTCGTGCCTTCATTTGCTAAATCTTTAATAAGGTTTCTGACCTCTTGAATGCCGGAAGGATCCAAACCATTTGTGGGCTCATCCAAGACTAAGAGTTTTGGATTTGGCAGAAGAGCTGCAGCAATCCCCAGACGCTGTTTCATTCCTAATGAATATGTTTTGTATTTAGATCCGCCACGATCTGCCAATCCAACCTGCTCTAGCAAAGTCGCAACTCGCGCTATCGGAAACCCGCCGAGTGAAGCCAATACCTTGAGATTCTCTGCGCCACTTAAGCCAGGGTAGAAAGCGGGGCCTTCGATCATCGCTCCCACCCTGGGAAGGTAACGCTCGGGGTGCGAAATGCTTTCGCCCAGCACCGTTCCCGTTCCACCAGTAGGTGTGATGAGACCAAGCAGCATCCGAATCGTGGTTGTCTTGCCAGATCCATTTGGGCCGACAAAGCCACAGACGGTTCCCAATGGCACTTCGAATGTGGCGTGTGAGAGGGCGCTGCGCTCACCATAAACCTTGGTGAGGTCAGTTACTGAGATAGCAGAGGTCATTTGATAACCCTACGCGAGGGTGCTGAGAATTGCGTGGGGTAACGGCCGCTGTGGATTTACTAGACCGTGTGCTTGGCCACAAGGGTGGCTAGAACTAGCACTAGCGAATAGACGCTTAAGTAGGTGATCGACCAGTGGAAGAGTTTGAGTGCGGCTCGCTCAGAATCTGGACCAGAAATCTTGACGAGCTGCGTACCGAATCCCAAAGCAAGAAGCGCTGTAATGAGATAACTCCACCAAGGTAGGTGCGCACTCGCTAGGACGAGAAATGAGGTTGTAGTCATTAATATCGAGTGAAACCACATCTGCTTCTGTACAGCTTTGATACTGGCAACAACGGGGAGCATGGGGATTCCGGCGGCTGCATAATCTTCTTTGTACTTGATGGCCAAGGCCCAAAAGTGTGGAGGGGTCCAGAAGAAGATGAGGAGGAAGAAGAGCCAAGCCGTCATAGAAAGCGAGTTAGTAATCGCCGCCCAGCCAATAATTACCGGCATGCATCCAGCGATTCCACCCCAAACGATATTTTGAGAGGTGCGTCGCTTTAACCAGATGGTGTAACCGACTACATAAAACAAGATTGCCAGCAAAGTTAAGACTGTTGCAAGAACGGTGGTAAAAATTAAGAAGATAAGAAGGGAGAGAATCGTAATCACAAGAGAAAAAGCAACTGCTTGCTTCTCGGTAACTTCGCCGCTGACCAAAGGACGCTTGCTGGTCCGCTTCATCAATCGATCTGATTCAACTTCAATCACCATATTGAAAGCGTTTGAGGCCCCGGCAGCCAAAGTTCCACCGATGAGGGTCGCAATCGTCACGCCAAGTGGTGGGAATCGATGGGCATGGTTTTGGGCGTAGGTGGCCATGAAGAGAGCAGGCAACGTCGTGACGAGCAATAGCTCGACAACTCGCAACTTCATTAGTGCCACATAGGCGCCTATATGGCTCATAACTTAATTCTAATCACCTATTTGTTACTTCTGGGGCTTAGCTATCGTCCCCAGCATCTGATCGATGGTCACTCGTGCCGCTTGGCGAGCGCTCTCCAGGTTTCGAATGTGATTTGCAACTATCGCGAATACATATTCATTAGGGCCTACGGTAACAAATCCCGCCAGACTAACCGTGTTATCAATCCACCCTGTCTTCGCGTGCACTAGGCCCACGGCGTTGGGAGCGTCATTTACAAAGCGGTTGCGGAGAGTTCCTGTCTCTCCAGACGTGGGTAGACCCTCGAGAATTACAGCGTATTTAGGATTTGATCGAATAGCGAGGAGTAGATCGGCGACCTGACGCACCGTGACACGAGTGTGATGGGAGAGGCCATTTCCGTCGTAAATGCGTAGTCCTACCGGCGAGACTCCCAAATCAGTCAAAGTCTTCTCAAATGCCGCTTGTAATCCCACCGAGTCGGTAGTGAAACCCATCGCATGCGCGGCTATTCGACTAAGTCGATCAGCGAGCGCATTGTCGCTATAAAGAAGTGTGAAATCGATGATCTTTGAAAGCAGAGGTGAGTGAATTGATGCAATCGTGGTGGTCGCATCCTCACTTGAAGCCACACGCAAGGGATAAATAGTTAGCCGTCCAGCGAAGTAGTGCTGAAGTGCTGTGATATCCAATGTGTACAGATTGCTGTACTCCAGCGTGATGCTCTTCAATCTGGGATGTAGCTCCAACATCCTATTAATAAGACTTGGAGAAAATGCACGCTGATAAGTCGCCGCTTCAAAGGGGCTCGTCGTAATCCAAGGATCCTTACTTCCCTCCAAGACGAAGGTGCTTGGATCGGCGGTTTCGCTGAGCGAGGTACCAAAAACCAGATCAGGGCTAAGCGCATTGAGAACGGTCGACATCGAAAACAACTTGAGTACCGAAGCTGGCGCCCTCTCCACATCTGGCGCAACAGAGTAAATAGTTTGATTTGTCATGGGGTCAATAACAATAATCCCCGGGTGCGCCAGCGTCTTGGATCCGGCCAGCTTTACAAATTTCGCAGGAATCGAGAGGGCCTCTGCGGGAACGCTCGTCATCAAGAGAAGCGTGGAGGCAAGAGTCCACACGATCGCGGTCGACCCCCTACGTAACATGAGGAGATTATGCACCCGGTAGATGGGAATTGATGGATTAAGGTTCTGTGATGGCTGTAGAAATTGGACCAGGAGAATTCTTCCCCGTAGTCGGTGTCGGAGCTCACGATCAGCCGTGGCCACAGGGTGATCAATTTGATCCAGAACTACTCGAAAATGGCGATCGCCGCAATGTCTTAGACCATTACCGATAGTGGAAGGTTGAAGCGATAGTCGCCGATCTTGATACCAAACGCCATCCCTTGCAAATTGCGATCGAAAACTGGCAACACGACCTCAATATCGGTTCGGTGGTTCGCACCGCTAATGCATTTAATGTCAGTTTCGTTCACATTGTTGGTAAGCGCGACTGGAATCGCCGCGGGGCGATGGTTACCGATAAATATCTGCATGTCGTTCACCATCCGACCGTCGCAGATTTCGCCATATGGTGCCGCGAAAACAAGACGCCCATCATCGGAATCGACAACTTGCCAGTGTCGGTGCAGTTAGAAAACTATCCGCTCCCCGAGAAGTGCGTCCTCTTCTTCGGACAAGAAGGCGCCGGCATGTCAGATGAGGCTGTTGATATTTGCGAGGTAGTGCTAGCAATCCAACAATATGGATCTACTCGATCAATGAACGCCTCAGCTGCTGGTGCAATCGCCATGTATGCATGGGCGATGCAACACCTTAATCCTCGGTTACCTCAGTAACAGACGTTAGACGTCGCTCAATTTCATCAGCTTCATCCAAGCGCCCCAATTCCCGCAAACTGCGGGCAATATGACGCTCAATTTCGACGATAAAGTCAAAATCTTTCCAGTCGCTCTCGGTGGCTATTTCGAGGACGCGCTCCAGCGTATCTAGCCCCTCTTGCTCTTCACCGGTCATGATCTGGGCTTTTCCAACTTCGAGCAGTGAATACGTTTCACGACGATGATCATGCGCAGTAATAAAAACATCTAGTGATTTTTGCGCGGCGATAAGAGCATCTTCGCCAAGGCCAAGCTCAATGAGAGCATGTGCGATCTTCTGATCACAGCGCGCTACGTTAATAACTTCTTTCAAACTTTTAAACAAAACTCGCGCCTCGCGGAATGCCTCTAATGATTTTTCGTGTTGTCCGAGTTCGCGATGGGCGCACCCAATGAGATGGAGATCGTTCGCTGCACCTGAATCGTTACCATCAACTAAATGTTCTTGGACGCACTCGCGCATGCATGAGATGGTCTTTTCATAATCTTTTGCACCGAAGCACCACTCGCCGAGCGTGCAGGCCAGATCAATCGCAAGAGGAGACTTTGATTCGCGCAGCAAATCAACTGCTTTACTCATCGCTAAAGCCGCTTCAGAATTGCGCTTTAATTGATTGAGGTTGTACCCAATGGCGGAATAAGCCTGAGCCAAACCATCAGCTGGCACAACTGCACCAAGTTCGGTGTAAATATCGCGCGCGGTTTCAGCGAGCGCCAGCGCTTCGTCATATTGTCCGCGGGCATAGATGCGCGCGCTTAACTCGTAATAAGTATTTGCGCGCTCTAAACCATTCGTTTCAGGAATACGTTCCCACAGCATCTCTTCAGTAACAATGTCATCTAAGCCGTTGTCATCGTCATCGCTCAAGGTTCGACCCCCTGTATGCCCTAGGTCACTCGCCAATGCGATCTTCCCACGCCGGAAGGAGCCTGACTAAGTGCTTGCCTTACCCTAGCAACTCACGGGTTAACCGTGCAGCGCAACGCAGGAAGTATCCTTGTCCTATGCCCATCGGTCGTCGCCAATTCCTAAAAAATAGCGCAATAGTTGCTGGGGTTTCCCTGATTTCGGGCATTTCGGACTTTGAACTCGGAATTGACCAAGCCTTTGCTGCAAATCCTGATATTGCACATGGTTCGCGAAAGAAACCAGAAGTTGCCCTTACTTTTCACGGTGCCGGGGATCCGGCGCTAGTCCAGAAACTTCTAGCAATTTTTAAAAGTACATCAACTCCAGTTTCTGTCTTTGCAATCGGTAAATGGTTGCAGGGTTATCCGCAAGTTGCGAAGCAGATGCTCAACGCTGGATATGACATTGGAAATCACACCATGAATCATTTCCAAATGAAAACCCTCAACGCCAAACAGGTTGACTCGGAAATAGCAGGGTGTGCCGCTGAGCTAAAGAAATTGATTGGAAATCACGGAAAGTGGTTCCGTCCATCTGGAACTCAATATTCGAATGCAATTATTCGTAAAGCTGCGCTCAAATATGGCTACAACCAGTGCATCGCTTACGACGTCGATTCCCATGATTATCAAGATGTCGGCAAGCGCGTTGTGCTTGCAGACATAAGCAAGGCTATAAAGAAGGGCAGCATCGTCAGTCTCCACTTCGGACATCAAGACACCATCGATGCGATGCCCACGCTTTTAGAGAACTTGCGTGTTAAAGGTTTAACCCCGGTCACCTTAACCACTCTGCTTGGAGCGTAATTCCCGATGAAGAAAGTTCTGCTTTCATTAGCGCTCATTGCCACGCTGTTGCCAACTAGCGCGCAAGCATCATCTCCGCTCCCCGGAATGCCGCCTGTAACAAACCCCAAGGATATTTACGCGGCTGATAGAGCCAATAATTTAAGTCCTGTTGTTGCGAATTTTCCAGAGCGGGTTTATGTGCCAAACCACACCAGCAACACTGTTACCGAGATCGACCCGAAGACTTTCAAAGTAATTCGCACATTTAAAACCCCTAAAGGTCCACAACATGTGGTTCCCTCCTGGGATCTCAAGACTCTCTGGGTCA
>CAIKID010000022.1 GCA_903827345.1 uncultured Actinomycetes bacterium
ATTCAAATTTGCTTCTACTACGCGCTTGCGGCAATTTCAGTGATTGTCCTCTATCGCCATTATTTACTAAGAGACTTCAAGACCTTTGTGCTTGTCGGTCTCTGGCCCGCGCTCTCAGGGATATTCTTGATCGCAGTTCTCATTAAGGTCATTCCAACGCTTAGCCACCTCGCTCTCTGGGTTGGTGTGGGAACTGTTGCGATTGGCGTAGTACCAATGGCTATCTTCTGGAAGCAAGGTTCTACATACTTTAATAAAGTAACAAAAGAGGAGCGCCGAGCGATTCTTGATTAATAGCTCTTCCAAACGCCTTGAGATTGGCCCGGTTGCATTTCTAGTAGCCGGGCTGATGTTTATGCAGTTTTTAGATGGAGCAATTCTTCCCATTGCCGCTCCGACCATCGCTCGATCTTTTCATATTCTCTCAGCCCAAGTAGGTATCTGCGTCACTTCCTACATAGTGACGGTACTGGTTCTGATACCCATATCGGCATGGTTAGCAGATAAATTTGGGGTGCGCTTAATTCTCTTCACCAGTATTGCAATCTTTATGTTGGGTTCGCTCTTATGCTCTCTCAGCAATAACCTTGTAGAACTTACTGCAATGCGAATATTGCAGGGTATAGGTGCGGCATCGATGGTTCCCGTTGGGCGCCTTATCTTGATGCGTTCGGTAGATAAGTCACAAGTTATTCGCGTGATTTCTTACTCGGTATGGCCTGCGCTGGCAGCGCCAGTGGTGGCGCCAGTGGTAGGTGGATTTATCATTGCCCACGCATCATGGCATTGGATCTTTCTTGTTAATGTGCCGATAGGTCTTATCGCACTCTTGATCGGCATAAAGATTGTGCCCCGCATTCCAGGCGGAAAAGTGGAGCGGTTAGATTGGTTGGGTTTCTATGGTTGCGCCCTAAGTTTGGGGTTACTGGTATTGGCAGCAGCAAATTTGGGTTCCCCTCATATCAATTTAGTTTCAACCCTTCTGCTACTCGTCGTGGGAATCGGAATTGGCCTACCCACCATTCGCCACTTACGGCGCTCGGCTGAACCATTGATTAACTTAAGCGTGCTTAAGATTCAAACGTTTCACTTAAATTGCACCAGCGGGTTGTTGTTTCGGGTCGCGCAAAATACCCCTCCATTTGTATTACCACTCCTCTTCCAAGACAAATTTGGGTGGAGCGCAGAGCGAGCCGGCGGAGTCCTATTCTTTTATATGTTAGGAAATCTCATATTTAAAGTTTTCACAACTCCCCTCATGAATAAATTTCGCTTTAAACCTCTAATTCTCCTCGCAATACTTTTGAGCGCTCCCCTCACCCTCACCCTGGGATTAATCGGATCTTCTATCCCCTTCATCTGGTTGACACTTTTGCTGCTATTCGCGGGAGGAATCCGATCCATCGGAATGACCCTTTTTAACACCATCACCTTCGCGGATACCAATCAAGAGATAATGGCGCATGCAAATACCATTACGAATATGGTGCAGCAGTTGGCCTCTGTTATCGCCGTAGCCATCGCGGTAATTGCCCTCAACCTTGGTCGAGTCTTAGCTGGAGCCCAGAATCAATTTATCTTCGCATTTTCATGCGCGGTTCTAGTGTTGGCGATTTCACTGTGGAATGTCGCCTCCCTGCCTCGGACTGCAGGGGATTCACTGCGCAAATAGGCGTACTCTTAGTGAGTGCTCAGCCCAAGACTCCGCTTAGCGATTCTCGTAGCAAAGAGCGTTGGAGCCGCATCGCGCCTTGTTGGCAATAAGGGCGAGACCCTACCTGGTCGAATCTTGCTGGCTATCGAGCCGGAAGCGATCTCACTCTTGGCTCAGAACAAAGAGGTGATTCTTGTTTCCGGAACTAACGGAAAAACTTCAACCACCAAAGCCGTCGCAGCCATTGTTTCGCAATTGGGCCCGGTTGCTACAAGTGGATCGGGTTCTAATCTCGCTTGGGGAGCAGCCAACGCGCTCATTTCACCCGCTCCTTATGCAGTACTCGAGATTGATGAATTGCATCTACCTGCCATCATTGCCCAGACGGATCCCACAGTGGTTCTGCTTCTAAACCTTACGAGAGATCAATTACACCGCATGCATGAAGTGAAACGAGTTGCAGATCGTTGGCACGTCGAATGTTCCGAAGCAACGAATACCGTCTTTGTTGCAGATATCGATGATCCATTTATTAATTATGCAATTGTCAATGCAACCAACGCGGTTCGAGTTTCCTTCGGCGGACGTAGGCATCCCGACGGAGCCGTTTGCCCACGCTGCGGAAGCTATATGACATGGGTGCGCGGAAATTACTCCTGCACCTGCGGCCTCACAAACAAGATTAGCGAAGTTAAATTAAAGAAGGGTTCGGCCGCCTATCGAAATGCCGCACTGGCAAATATCGTTGGCGAAGTTATCGGAGCGGCTCCCATTGAATTTAGTGAAGCAGAACTAGAGCGCAGCATCATGAAAGAGATCGGAGGCAAGAGCGCCCACTTCCGATTGACCAAAAACCCGGCCTCGTGGACCGAGGCGTTGCAATCTCATCTCTATGATGATGTCATTTTAGTTCTCAATGCGCGACAGGTGGATGGCATCGATACCTCGTGGCTCTGGGATGTCTCCTTCGCGGCACTTAAAGGACACCGCATAATCGTGTGTGGCGAACGTGCGCTAGATATGGCTTATCGATTGCATATAGAAGGAATTGATTCCCACGTCGTCGATAATTTCGATCAAGCGATCTCTCTCGCGCAAGGCAGCGAAGTCTCTGTCCTTTCTGCGTATACAGCTTTCTTTGAGTTGGCGATGTGATGTTAGAAATTATCCGAATTCACAATGAACTCCTGGGAACCTATGGAGACCGCGGTAACGCCGATGTACTTAAATTCCGCGCCTCCCAACGCAAAATTAAGGCGCGGATTAGTGATATTTCATACTTAGATCCACTCCCCAAGAGCGGCGATATATATCTTTTGGGCGGCGCCGAAGATGCTGCGCAATTGCTCTCCCTTACTGCGCTTCGTAAAGGATCAATACTTGCGCGAGCTGCGAACAAGGGTGCGGTTGTACTTGCGATCTGCGCGGGCTTCCAATTGCTTGGAAATAAATACGCTACAAAGGACGAAGAGTTTGCCGGCCTTGGGTTACTTGATGTAATTACAACGCCGGGAGATAAGCGATTAGTAGGTGATATCGCGGTACAAACAGATCTCTTTGACTTCCCATTAACTGGATTTGAGAACCACAGCAGTGTTACGACACTTGGCGCTGATGCGAAGGCCTTTGGAAGAGTCTTGCAAGGCAATGGAAATGGCGTGGCTGGCCTGGATGGAGCTGTTAATAGAAATGTATTTGGAACGTATTTACATGGCCCAGTACTCGCGCGTAACCCTGAATTTGCAGATTTACTCATTGAGCGAGCCGTTGGTGAGCCTATTTCTCCCATAGATGATGAGCTAGCCCAGCGTTATGCGAAGTGGCGAAGGGCTCTGATTTAGTAGGTTACAATTAGGTGTTGCATCCGCAACACAACTCACAGAACCTCTGTTTGTCACCATAAACAAGTTCGTTTGCGAGTCTTACGTCAGTCTTAACTGATAATCACCACGAGACACGCATCTATGTCTCGATTGGTATAGCTATGTCTACGTTCC
>CAIKID010000023.1 GCA_903827345.1 uncultured Actinomycetes bacterium
AGACTACAACTTGTTGGCTGCTGGTGCGTGTATGGCCTTTATCCCAACGTTGCTTGTCTTCTTCGCAA
The DNA here is from genome assembly GCA_903827345.1 of uncultured Actinomycetes bacterium. Classification (GTDB taxonomy): domain Bacteria; phylum Actinomycetota; class Actinomycetes; order Nanopelagicales; family Nanopelagicaceae; genus PALSA-747. Next base: position 69 of record CAIKID010000023.1, read on the forward strand.
TGCGTAAGCATTTCGTAGCAGGCTTAACCCTCGGTTCTACCAAGGGTTAAGACCCTTACCTCAATTACTTCTCGCTTGAGATCTCGATCAATATCGCGTTCTCAGGCGGCAGAATTGGCGGGCGAAGACCAATCGTTGCAAGTTCTGCTCCACTGAGCGTGATTCCATCTAAGTTTTGCATCCATGCAGGTTCTTTTACCTGCATCCGCTTGCCGGTGCCAGCTTCCTTATTTACCTTAACTCTGTAAATCCGTTCTGGATCTAGCCCTGGAATAAGAGCGGTAGCCGGGAAGGTCGAATCAGACATATCGCGGGCCGCCACTGCAAAGAGCGCTTCAGATTTATCTTGTGCGACAACTCCGTAAACTAAGGAATTTGAATCGGGATGATCCACTCGAATTGCTTTTCCGCTGTGCAAAAGTTGGCGCTTGCGCTTGTAAAGGGCAATCCAACTCTTAATAACGACTAATTCCTCTGGATTTGCCCCGGTGATATCCCATTCAATTCCCGCATGGCCAAAGAGCGCGGTTATCGCCCGGAATGAAACATCGGTCACGCGCTTGGTCTGGTTACCAGGACGAGGTCCTATGTGAGTTCCACATAACTCTGGTGGGATGGCAATCCCGGTCCAACGCTGGATCATCTGGCGTTCTAGGGCATCGTTGTTATCGCTGGTCCAGAAACGGTCAACAAAGTCGATCACGCCTAAATCAATGCGAGCGCCGCCAGATGCGCAGCTCTCGATCTCTAACTTCGGATGTCGATTCTTAAGTTCGGCGAAGAGGCGGTAGATCGCGGCGGTCTGGTTATGAACTGCTGCTTGCCCCAAGTGCCCAGCATCTACGAGGACGCGATTGTGGTCCCACTTGATATAGGCGATGTTGTACTCACTTAAGACTGCATCAACTTGATTGAGGACGTGCTCGTACGCACCCGGGTGGGTAATGTCGAGAACCTGTTGGTGGCGCCAGAGAGGGGGTGTGCGACCGGCTTCGTGCAATATCCACTCGGGGTGAGCACGGAAGAGATCTGAATCTGGATTGATCATCTCGCCCTCAAACCAGAGGCCGAATTCCATACCCTTCTCGTTGATGTACTGAATGATCGGCGCTAGCCCTTGCGGCCAGACGCTTTTATCAACGACCCAGTCACCCAGCCCGGCGCGATCATGACGACGTAGGTTGAACCAACCATCATCGAGGACAAAGCGTTCGACGCCCACTTCAGCGGCGGCATCGGCGATCGCCTTGATCTTTTCTACATCGTGATCGAATTCGATCGCCTCCCAGACGTTAAGGGTGAGCGGCCGAGGACGAATATTAGTTGGATGGTGAGGGCGAGCACGAAGCCATCGGTAGTAGTTGTGACTCAAGCCATCGAATCCGGCATCTGAATAGTTGGCAATGACTGGTGGGATTTCGTGGGTAACCCCCGCGGCAATAATTATCTCGCCCGGTTCTAAAAGCTCACCGGCGCCAATTGAGATATCTCCGGTAGCTAACCTTTCG
>CAIKID010000024.1 GCA_903827345.1 uncultured Actinomycetes bacterium
GACTGTTTGACCTCGCCATTAACTTTTGTCGAAATAATCTGCTCACCTGGCAGGTAATCGGTCTCGACCCAAGGGCCAATCGGGCAGAAGGTGTCGAATCCCTTGGCGCGCGTCCATTGGCCATCTTTCTTCTGCAGATCGCGAGCAGTTACATCGTTGGCGATGGTGTATCCGAAGATCACATCGGCAAAGCGCTCTACAGGGACATCTTTACAAATTCGACTAATGACGATCGCCAACTCACCTTCGAAATCAACACGATCTGACATCCGCGGCCACTGGATGGTGTCATTCGGACCGATCACCGAGGTATTTGGCTTCAAAAAGATAATAGGTTCCTCTGGTACGACTGAGTCCATTTCGGCTGCATGGTCGGCATAGTTCTTACCGATGCAGACCACCTTGCTACGCGGAATGATGGGGGCCAGCAGTTTTACATCTTTGAGGGCAACCTTGGTCTCAGTTGGAATAATCCCAGAGAAGAGTGGATCGCCCTTGAGGACCAGGATCTCATCTTTATCGTTGAGGACTCCAAAATGGGGATCGTTGCCAATCCCGACCGATTCATTCGGCGTAAAACGCACAATACGCATGGGCCTAGCCTACCTGCTTATTTAGCGCTCACTTCATCCAGGGTTGGCTCTGCCTTTGTAGCCAGCACGGTTGCGATGCGGTGACGGCGACCCACAGGGCGTTCTGCCACTAAATTCCAGCCGGCGACGGTGATCTCACTTCCCGGAATGGGAACCCGTCCCAATTGTTTCGCTAGCAGACCACCTACGCTGTCGACATCTTCACGGGCGCCATCTTCGAGTTCAATCTTAAATGCAGCGGCAAAATCATCGATATTTAAACGGGCTGAAACTCGGGCTTGTGCAGTCGTGATCCATTCGACCTCTTCGGCTTCATCATCGTACTCATCGGCAATCTCTCCAACGATCTCCTCCAAGATATCTTCGATGGTTATCAACCCAGCCGTGCCACCGTATTCATCGATCACCACTGCCATATGGATCTGATCGCGCTGCATCTCTTTAAGTAAATCAGCGGCGGTCTTATTTTCGGGAACAAAGGTTGCACTGCGCAAGTGTTCCGCAACAGTCTCGCTCTGCTCAGATTCGTGATGCTCGTGCACCCGTTTGGCCAAATCTTTTACATAGGCAATGCCAATGACATCATCCAAATTCTCGGCGATAACTGGAATACGAGTGAAGCCAGATCGCAGGGCGAGTGATAGTCCCTGACGCAACGTACGATTTCCTTCGATCCAGACGATATCGGTGCGCGGAACCATCAACTCGCGAACTAAGGTCTCCCCTAGGTCCAAGACAGACTGAATCATTTCGCGCTGCGAGTCCGCGATAATTGCACGCTGCCCCGCCTGATCCACCAATTTGCGGAGATCGGCCTCGTCGTTGAAGATTGTAGGCAGCGTGATTCCATAACGCTTTAATTGTTGCAATATCTTGTTAATCATCAGCGCGCCTGCCACTGCGCCAAGATCGACTCTTGCAGATCAAACATCGCCTTCTCTTGCGCCGGTTCGGCATGGTCATACCCCAAACAGTGCAGAACTCCATGAATCGTCAGAAGATGTAGTTCTGCTTCTAAACCATTCTTAGCTTGAGCCAGCGCAAATTGTGGACATAAGACGATATCTCCAACGATGCCGGGTTCCGGAGAATGCGGAACCAACTCATCCATCGGAAAGGAGAGGACATCGGTTGGACCTTTAAGATCCATCCACTCTTCATGCAATTCGCTCATTCGAGATTCATCAACTATAGAGATCGCCAGATCACAATCCTCATGTAAACCCATGTGGCGCATTGCGAATTCAGCGATGCTCACGATATCTAACTCGTTGACGATAACGCCCGACTCATTTGAAAGTTCAATATTCATGACGCTCCCCTTGCAGGATTAGCGATCACCGCTGCCGGAGGTACGAAGTGGTCGGAAGTTGGAGCCCTTTGCTGCGTCAAAGCGACCATATGCGCTGACGATCTCTCCAACCAAGCGATTGCGAACGACATCTTCGGCAGTTAGATACATAAAGCAGATGTCATCTACACCCTCAAGGATATCTCCGACTACTTTAAGTCCCGATGGAGTTCCGCTGGGAAGGTCAACCTGGGTTACATCGCCAGTGATCACCATCTTGGAACCAAAACCTAAGCGAGTCAGAAACATCTTCATCTGTTCGGCAGAGGTGTTCTGTGCTTCATCCAAAATCACAAAGGCATCATTTAACGTACGGCCGCGCATATATGCCAACGGAGCGATTTCGATAATTCCTGATTGCATAAGCTTTGGAATTGATTCTTGATCGATCATGTCGTGCAGCGCATCAAAGAGTGGGCGCAGGTATGGATCAATCTTCTCCTGCAGAGTTCCCGGTAGGAATCCCAGGCGCTCCCCGGCTTCTACCGCAGGGCGAGTCAAAATAATGCGATTGACCTCTTTCGCCTGCAGCGACTGAATCCCTTTAGCCATCGCCAGGTAGGTCTTGCCGGTACCAGCGGGACCGACACCAAAGGTAATAGTGTTCTCATCGATCGCTTCGACATAACGCTTCTGATTGGCAGTCTTAGGTCGGATCGTCTTGCCGCGATTACTTAAAATATTGAGGGATAAGACTTCGGCCGGGTGATCTACGGGAACGTGTTTAACCATTCCTATCGCATGTTGAATCGCATCCAAACTGAGTGATTGCCCAGCGCGTATGAGTACTAGAAGCTCTTTTACGAGAACTTCGAATTGTGAGATTTCGCGCAGCTCACCTTTAACAAAGATCTCATTGCCACGGAATGTGATGAGCAGATCCGGGAATGTGGCTTCAAATATGCGCAGGTACGAGTCCTGTGGTCCAGTGAGTGCGACCATAGGAATGGCGGCGGGGACGGTAATCAAAGGTTGGTCCATTACTTACAAATCTTACGGTTAACCGGGTGGCCAGGCGAATGGACGCCCGCC
>CAIKID010000025.1 GCA_903827345.1 uncultured Actinomycetes bacterium
CCTCCGAGTAGAGAGCATCCAGCGATGCGCGGGTGAGATATCGGCTGACCCTACAGGCTAAAAGAGGCCTAATGCGAGAGTTATCTGGTCAAAATTCCGAATTTTGAGAGGGAATTACGGCTGAAATTACTCAGTTGCGGCAGAGGCAAATTGACTGGCATAAAGGTCGAAATAGAATCCTTTAGCGGCCATAAGCACTTCGTGGTTCCCTTGTTCAATCAGGCTTCCTTTATCCATAACCAAGATGGTGTCAGCATCTCTAATCGTCGAAAGCCTATGAGCAATGACAAAACTAGTTCTACCCTGGCGCAGCTTGGCCATGGCACGCTGCACCAATACCTCGGTGCGAGTATCTACCGAAGAGGTGGCTTCATCGAGAATGAGAACAGCCGGATCAGCCATGAAAGCTCGGGCGATGGTGAGTAGCTGGCGCTCTCCGTTAGAAACCGATGCATTCTCATCAGTTAAGAGCGAGTCGTAACCACCTGGTAAGCCGCGAATAAAGTGGTCAATATTGGCTGCCTTGGCTGCGCCCGCCACTGCATCAAGTGAAGGATTGGCCGAACCAAAGGCAATGTTCTCTTGAATAGTGCCGGAGAAGAGCCAGGTATCTTGTAGCACCATGCCAAACTGTCGGCGTAGATCATCGCGAGTGATGTCGCGAGTATCGATACCATCCAAAGTAATGTGACCGCCGTTTATTTCATAAAAGCGCATAATGAGATTAACTAGAGTGGTCTTTCCAGCTCCGGTTGGCCCCACGATGGCAACGGTCTGCCCAGGAGCTACATCAAGATTGAAATGTTCGATGAGGGGTTGATCCTCTTTATATCGGAATGAGACATCTTTAAAAGAGATCGCACCCGTTGCCCGCACAACCGGCACGCTGGGTTCGCGATCCGGTTCTTCCTCCGGCGCATCTAATAATTCAAAGAGACGCTCTGCAGATGCAACTCCCGATTGCACGGTATTCATCAAACCAGCGATCTGCGCAAGCGGCATGCCAAATTGGCGAGAGTATTGAATAAAGGCTTGCACGTCACCGAGCGACATGGTTCCCGTTGCCACGCGATAACCACCTAGTACCGAGATGCCTACGTAGATCAGATTGGAAATAAAGGCAGTGGAGGGCATGATGATGCCAGACATAAATTGAGCGTTAAATGAACTCTGGTTGAGATTTTCGTTGAGCTCACCGAAATCTGTAATCGCTTGCTTGCGGCGACCAAAAACTTTTACCAGCGCGGCACCAGTGTGCATCTCTTCAACGTGGCCGTTGAGTTTTCCGGTCCAATCCCATTGCGCAATAAATTGTTTCTGAGAAGCCTTGGCTATGCGGATCGATACGAACATTGAAAGCGGAATGGCGATGAGAGAAACAAGTGCAAGAAGTGGGCTGATCCATATCATCATCGCCAGTACCGAAACTACAGTCAAAACTGAGTTCAGAATTTGCGATAAGCCCTGCTGCATAGAAGTCGAAATATTGTCCACATCGTTGGTGACTCTAGAAAGTAAGTCGCCGCGAGAGGTGCCATCGAAATAACTAAGAGGCAAGCGTCCGATCTTCTCTTCTGCTAATCGGCGTAATCTAAAGACGGTCTTCTGGGTAACCCCCGCCATTAGGTATTGCTGCAACCATAAAAATAGTGAGGAGATTATGTAGAGCCCAATTGCTAGGAAGATCCAATGCGCGACTGCGCTGAAATCGATTCCCTTACCAGGGATCACTCCGCTCTTATTCACCACATCTGCCATGGTGTTCTGACCTTTGGCGCGCAGGTCAGCAACGACCTGAGCCTTGGAGACTCCGGCTGGCAATTTGCGACCAAGAAATCCATAGAAAATATCATTTGTTGCATGGCCCAAAATTTTGGGACCGAGTGAACCGATCGTTACAGCGGCGGATATCAGAGCAAAGACTGCGTATAAAGTCTTTCTCTCTTCGCCAACTTCGCCGAGTAGGCGTCGCAATGAGCCCTTAAAATCTTTAGATTTTTGCGGCGGGCCGCCCATCATGCCGGCCATAGGGCCACCTCTACCTACGCCGCCCGCCATGGGTGGACGACTGGCTTGTGGTGCGCGCTGGCTCATGAGGCCGCCTCCTCGGGGCTTAACTGCGAGAGCACAATTTCGCGATAGGTCTCACTGCTACTCATAAGATTTGAGTGCGTACCGATTCCGACAATCTTGCCTTCATCCAAAACTATGATCTGATCTGCTTGCAAAATAGTTGAAACGCGTTGCGCGACAACGATCATTGTCGTGTGACCCATTACTTCGTGCAAGGCACTGCGCAATTTGGAATCGGTGGTGTAATCCAAGGCGCTAAATGAGTCATCAAATAGCAAGAGTTGCGGCTTTTTGACGAGAGCTCTGGCAATCGAAAGTCTCTGACGTTGTCCACCAGAGAAATTTGTACCACCTTGGGCAACGCGCGCTTCCAGTTTTTCGGGAAGTTCGTCGATAAAGTCCCGAGCTTGTGCAATCTCCAAAGCGCTCCACAACTCTTCATCGCTCGCATCCGCCTTGCCATACCGTAAGTTCTGCGCCACAGTCCCACCAAAGAGGAATGAGCGCTGGGGAACTAAACCGATTTCCGACCAGAGTGACTCCAGTGCCTGGTCGCGCACATCAATTCCATCGAGTTTTACCTTTCCGGCCGTGACATCAATAAAGCGGGGGATCAGGTTTAGTAGGGTTGATTTTCCAGAGCCGGTGGAGCCGATAATTGCAGTAAATTCTCCAGGGTGGGCCACAAATGAAATCCCAGTAAGAATCGGGTGTTCTGCGCCTGGATAGCGAAATTCAACATCCACGAACTCGACGACACCTAAACGCTTCTCGGGGTTCTTGGGGGTCAGCGTCTCGACCACCGAGGATTGAGTGTCGAGAACTTCTTGGATACGTTCAGCGCAAGCAGCAGCGCGCGGAATTTGAAGTGACATAAAGATAGCCATCATGACGCTGCTAAGAATCATCATGATGTAAGTCAAAAATGCTGTCATGTTTCCGATTTGTAGATTACCGGAGTCAATTAATTTTCCGCCAAACCAGATCACGGCTACTGAAGAGAGGTTAAGGATCATCGAAAGGGATGGAAACATCACGGCAAAGGTGCGGGTTACCCGAAGTTGCGTCTGCATTAAATCCAGCGAGGCCTCAGCAAATCGCTCTTCCTCTTGCTTGGTCTTGACGAAAGCTCGTATAACGCGGACGCCCGCAATCTGTTCCCGCAAAACTAGGTTAATTCGATCTATCTTCACCTGCATCATTCGAAAGGCAGGAACGATACGGCGCAGCAAGAGAACAATTAAGACGGACATTATTGGAAGAACTACTAATAATAAGGAGGAAAGTTTTAAATTTGAGCGTAGGGCCATGATGATGGCACCAATACCCGTGATTGGAGCACCGATCATCATTGTGAAACCCATAAAGAGAACAAGCTGAACCTGTTGAACATCATTGGTATTTCGCGTGATAAGCGATGGGGCGCCGAACTTATTGAGTTCGCGTGCCGAGAATCCTTCTACTGCAGTAAAAACCGCGCTGCGCAGATCTCTGCCGAAAGCCATTGCGACTCGAGCTGCCAGGTAAGCCAGCCAGATAGAGGCTCCCAAAACCAAAGCACTGGAGGCCAACATGATTTCTCCGATATGCCAGATGTAACCGACATTTCCTTTGGCAATCCCGCTATTAATGAGATCGGCATTGAGATTAGGTAGGTACAAGCTCGCAATCGCTTGAACAAGCAACATCAAGAGAATCAGAAATACCTGCCCCCGATAAGGACGCAAGTATTTCTTCAAAATCGCAGTAAGCAACCGGGACTCCTATTTATTAGATTCCTGAAGCCTACTCCCGACTCCGCAGGATTCTTAGTGCCTAAATTTCTACGCCAATGTATTTGGTCTCTAGAAATTCGTGAATACCAGCGAAACCGCCTTCGCGACCCAAGCCCGATTGTTTAACGCCACCGAAGGGAGCCGCAGGATCAGAAACGACGCCACGGTTAATAGCGATCATTCCCGCCTCTAGGGCTTCTGCAGTCCTAATAGCGCGCTTGAGATCAGATGAGTAAACATAGGCAATTAACCCATATTCTGTGGAATTTGCGAGCGCAATCGCTTCGGCATCAGTATCAAAGGTGACGATCGGAGCAACTGGGCCAAAGACTTCATAGTTCAGAATTGGGTTATCTTTCTTCACCGTCAGGACCGTGGCGGGATAGAACGCACCATCACCCAATGGAGTTACGCCACCCAAACGCACTTGCGCTCCAGCAGCAACTGATGAATCCACCAACTCTGCAATCTTGTCCCGCTCTTTACGAGAGACGCTGGCACCGAGTTGCGCTCCCTCTGCTAGACCATCTGCCATCTTGAGATCGTCCATCGCTGTAATGAACTTCGCGGTGAATTCCTCTGCCACAGACTTCGCAACATAGAACCGATTTGCTGCGGTGCATGCAGCTCCACCGTTGCGCATCTTGGCAACCATGGCGCCTTTTACCGCTTCATCTATATCGGCATCATCTAAGACAACAAAGGGAGCATTTCCGCCGAGTTCAAGAGAGGTGCGCAGAACCAAGTCAGCTGATTCTTTAATGAGAATTCGTCCAACTTCAGTGGAGCCAGTGAAAGAAACGTTGCGCACGCGAGGATCGTGCATCATGCGAGAGATCATTGCGCCGGTCTTCTCGGGCATCAAGAAGTTAACAACACCAGCAGGCACTCCGGCGCGGTGCATGATGTCTACGATCCAAATTGCGGTCAGTGGGGTTTCCGATGCCGCTTTTAAAATAACGGTGCATCCAGCTGCTAGCGCCGGTCCAATCTTCCGTGTTGCCATTGCTGCAGGGAAGTTCCAAGGAGTAATCAAGAGAGAGACTCCAATGGGTTGGTGCGTGACCAAAATTCGCTTATCTCCACTTGGTGAATGACGGAAATCACCGGGGGTGCGAACGGCTTCTTCGGCGAACCAGCGGAAGAACTCTGCTGCATAGCTCACCTCACCCTTGGCATCGGTGAAAGTTTTTCCATTTTCCATCGAGATCAACCGCGCGATCTGGTCAGATTCAGCAGTCATGATTTCAAATGCCTTGCGCAGAATCTCAGAACGGACGCGTGAGGGGGTCTTGGCCCAACCAGGGAATGCATCATGAGCGGCGGTAATCGCTGCGTCACACTGGGCTTGATCGGCGGTAGAAATTTCTGCGATGAGTTCACCGGTGCTGGGATTCATAACAGGCAATGAGCCCGTTCCCTTTACCCATTGGCCATTGATGAAAAGATCTGTCTTCAATTGCATATCCACGAGCTTCCCCTGTCGTTGTAATTCCTACCTATTGTTAAAACGTCCCGACGCCTTCAATACCTGTAATTTACTAACTACTTCTTCTTTCTTCGCAATTGCAGCCCGTTCCAGCACCTTGCTAATCGATGGAGAGGCTTCTCCTCCGGTCACACGCTCAACAGGACCCTTGAGGTCGCTGAAATACCGGCGTTGAATCTCGTCGGCCAGCCAACCACCATAGGAAGTTCCAATGGCGCCTTGCTCTGCAATTAAGACATTTCCGGTCTTCTTTATCGATGCACCGATGGTCTCCCAATCAATGCTGGCACGATCTAGCCAACGCAGATCAATTACTTCGGAATCAACGTCCGGGAATTCAGCGACCGCTTCCAAAACATAGTTAGTCATCGCCAAATAAGTCAAGATAGTTAACTCAGAGCCTGTGCGTCGGATAGCAGCCTTGCCTACTTCAATGCAGTAATCGAGATCCGTAACGGGCGATGGACCCGTTGAGTTGTAGAGATCAACATGCTCAAGGACGATGACTGGGTCTTTGCAGAGCAATGCGCTATTCATTAATCCGACGTAATCAAATGGAGTGGTAGGAGCGACAATTCTCCAACCGGGATTTGTTGCCATTACACCGGCGGGATCCATTGAGTGTTGAGAGCCATAGCCAGTTCCCATCGCAACTTTGCTCCGCAATACGAAAGGAACAGCGCCCGAGCCGCCGAACATGTGGCGCATCTTGCCAATCTGATTAAAGAGTTGGTCAGCCGCAACCCACATGAAGTCCGCGTACATAAATTCGACGATCGGTTTAAAACGGCCATCGATAGCTATCCCGCCACCAAGACCAGTAAATGCATTCTCGCTAATCGGTGTGCCAAGAATTCGATCAGGGAAACGATCTTTCAGCCCTTTGGTTGCTCCATTTGTGCCACCTGCTAGGCGATGGACATCTTCACCCATAACAACAACAGAACTATCTTTCTCCATCTGGCGACCTAAGACTTTAGCGACGGAATCAATGAACTTCGCTTCCACAATTTCACCTTGATATATTGATAACTCTGAATACCGAGCCC
>CAIKID010000026.1 GCA_903827345.1 uncultured Actinomycetes bacterium
GCCTTCTCCAGAACTCGGCGAATTTTGGAGAGTTCATCCATCAAATTGGATTTCGTGTGGAGCCGGCCTGCGGTGTCGACGATCAAATAATCGACCCCATCATCAGAGGCGCGCTTTGCGGCATCAAATACCACTGATGCCGGATCCCCTTGAAACTTCCCGGCGACGACCGGCACGCCAATTCGTTCACCCCAAGTCTGCAACTGTTCGATGGCGGCGGCACGAAAAGTATCTGCAGCCGCAACTACTACAGAACTTCCCGTGTTCTTAAGCAAACTCATCAATTTGGCTACCGATGTCGTCTTACCCGTTCCATTTACGCCGACGACCAAAATCGTGGTCGGACGAGAGGTTGCCCGCGCTATTTCCCGAGAGCCTTGAGTTAAGGCTCCAGCAAGCGCACCTCGGATGGCCGTTTCGATACTCTCAGATTTATTAGTCTTCGCAATCGCAATCAACTCCTCGCTGAGCGTCGCGCCTAAATCAGCCTCGATCAGAGATGTGCGGAGTTCATCCCAATCTGATGCAGTAACTGAGCCGCCACGAAGTTTGGCAATGATCTTGCTAAAGAGCGCCATAGCAACAGACCTTTAAGTTAAACGGATTCTGATTCGCGCAGGCGCTGTGAAATAACTTCCGAGACGCCATCGCCACGCATCGTCACACCGTAGAGCGCATCGGCAATTTCCATGGTGCGCTTCTGGTGGGTGATGATGATCAACTGAGATTTTTCGCGAAGCTCTTCGAATACTCCAAGGAGACGACTCAAGTTGGTGTCATCCAGCGCCGCTTCAACTTCATCCATGACATAGAAAGGACTTGGACGCGCTTTAAAGATTGCAACGAGCATTGCTACGGCAACGAGTGATCGCTCTCCGCCGGAGAGTAGTGATAGACGCTTGATGCGCTTTCCAGGTGGGCGAGCCTCGACATCTACGCCGGTCAGCATCATGTTATCTGGATCGGTCAAGATCAATTTTCCTTCTCCGCCAGGGAAGAGGCGAGCAAATATCAATTCAAATTCCCGCGCCGTATCGTGATACGCCTCGGCGAAAATCTGGACTACCTTGTCATCAACTTCTTTGATGATCTCAAGGAGATCGCGTTTGGTCTTCTTCAAATCTTCCAGCTGTTCTGCCAAATACTTTAAGCGCTCTTCATGGGAGGTGTACTCCTCGAGGGCGAGTGGATTGATCTTCCCGAGCATGGCAAGGCCGCGTTCTGCCTGAGCTAGCCGCTTCTCTTGTTGATCGCGACGGTATGGAATTAAATCACCCGGCACAAAATTTCCTTCATTATCTTCAACTACGGTTGGAACATCGTTATCAGGGCCGTATTCAGCGGTGAGAGTTTCAACATCGATACCTAGCTCCTCGACGGCACGATTTTCGAGCTGCTCAATGCGCAGACGCTGTTCTGCTCGGACGATTTCATCTCGATGGACACTAGAGGTGAGGTGGTCTAGTTCGGCGGTGAGTTCGCGGATCTTGCTGCGCACATTGAGGGTTTCGCCCTCGCGATCGGTGCGCGATGCCTCTAAACGTTCACGCTCTGTCAGTGCTTTGGCCAGAGTGACTTCAATCTGTATCAAAGCTTCATAAGCCAGGTCGGCGATTTCGCGCGCCTTGGTAGCCGCGACAGAACGTTCTGCCATGCGAGCAATAGCCTTTACGGCGCTATCGCGTTCAGATTGTGCGCTCTGCTCGAGAGTCCGAGCTCGATCTGCAACAGCTGTGATGCGCTCTTCCATGGTACGTAGCTCAAGGCGAGCTTCTACTTCTACGGCGCGTGCTGCTGTAACCCGGGCACGAATTTCTTCCAGAGTCTTGAGGTCTGGTTCGGCTGGAGTCTGATGTGAATCAAATTGAGTTATTGCAACTTCGAGATCGCGTTCGTCAGCGGAGCGCTGATCACTCGCCGCGGTCAATGATGTATTGAATCGCTCTACCTCGGCCTGCGCGCTCTTCACATTCTGCCCGGCAACTGCCATTTGCTCAGCAAGACCAGACATCTTCGCATCGGATTCATTTAATCCAGCGAGAGCGTGGTCATGCGCCTTCTGTGCAGCTTCTACAGCGGTAAGAGCCTTAGCAAGTTCAAATTTCAATCCATCGCAACGTGTGATGATTTCATTCAAAGCGCCGCGGGTCTTCTCAATAAGTGCTGAGATTTCAATGGCACTATTTGATCCGGCGGATCCACCGCGTACGCGATTGCGGCTGATGAGGTCACCATCGCGTGTCACTGCAATAAGACCGGGGTTCTGCGCGACCAAGCGTTCAGCGGATCGAATATCGTCGACTGCCACGATTCCACCGAGCAACGCTTCAATCATCTCCTGGAGGCCATCGGATTTAATGAACGAGGCAAGTGAAGCAAATCCAGATGGAATCGAATTACGAGAAGTGAATTCACCGTCAACCACGAGGAGTTCGGACTGGCCAGCGGATTCTGATTTAAGCATGGAAAGCGCATGAACTGCATCGGCTAAATCAGATACGACGATCGATTCAGCAAGCGGGCCGAGAGCTGCAGCTACTGCTGCTTCCCAGCCTGACGAAACGGAGATCAGAGTAGATAAGCGTCCACGCGATTTTGCGCCCCCGCGGCCGGTGAGAATTGCTTCGCCACCATCGCGGTGCAATAAAGATTCTTCTAGCGCAGCGAGACGTGCAGTAAGCCCAGCACGATCTCTACTTGCGCTCTGCTCGCTCTCAAGGAGCGTTGCATGTGCAGAGCTAGCTGATGTGAGTTCTGCCAGCGCCTTTTCGTAATCTGCATCGAGCTCTGGTTCAAAACGATCGACTCCCGCAATCTCTGCTTCAAGGGTTGCAAACTCTGTTCTGAATCCACGCAACCGTGTCTCTGCATCAAGGCGGGCAGCAGTGAGACGTGTAATTTCAGCATTGGTGGCATCGATGCGCGCCCGTAGACCATTGATATGACCCTCTTGGCGAGCAGTTCCCTCGCGAGCATCTGCGATAGCGCGCAGCGCTGCTGAAACCTGATTCTCTTCGAGCGCGAGTTGTGCCTCTGTAGCCCGCAGCGCTTCGGTAATTTCATTGAGTGAGGCGCGAGCAGATGCGCCTTGTTGTCCGAGCGCGATCTCTTCTTGACGCAAGATTGCTGCCTCGGAATCCATGCTCTCCGGGTCACGGCCATTGGCACGAGCTTCATCGCGCTCCTCTGAAAGGAAACGAGCTCGCTCGGCCGAGAGAGATTGAATGCCACGGAACTTTTCGCGCTGTGCTGTCAGGCGGTAGAAATTCTCTTGAGCTTGTACCAATAACGGGTTTTCGATGAGCGCGGTTGCGTCCAGTTGCTCTTCCCGAGCACGTGAATCTGCAAGAGCGGCTTCTACTTGATCACGACGGGCGCGCAGCGAAGTTTCGTCTGCAATTTCTGAATCAAAGCTCTGCTTGAGCGAGATCAGGTCATCTGCCAAGAGGCGGAGCTTTGCATCCCGAACGTCCGATTGAATTGTTGAGGCACGACGAGCGACCTCGGCCTGCTTGCCGAGTGGCTTGAGTTGACGTCGTAGCTCGACGGTCAGATCTTGAATCCGAGCCAGGTTGGCCTGCATAGAATCGAGTTTCCGTAGCGCCTTCTCTTTGCGCTTTCGGTGTTTCAATACGCCGGCCGCCTCTTCGATAAATGCACGACGCTCTTCGGGGTTGGCGAGCAAGATCGCATCTAACTGACCCTGTCCAACGATGACATGCATCTCGCGACCGATACCGCTATCGCTCAGCAATTCCTGAATATCGAGCAGCCGCGTGGTCTCACCATTGAGTTGATATTCGCTGGTTCCATTACGAAAGAGAATTCGAGAGATCGTTACTTCGGCAAAATCGATGGGAAGCACATTGTCGGAGTTGTCGATCGTCACTGATACTTCGGCTCGGCCAAGTGGAGCGCGTCCGCTGGTGCCAGCAAAGATGACATCTTCCATCTTTCCGCCACGGAGAGATTTGGCGCCCTGTTCACCCATTACCCAGGAGAGGGCATCGACCACATTGGATTTTCCAGAGCCATTTGGGCCGACTACGCAGGTAATTCCACGCTCAAAGAGCAGAGTGGTCGACGACGCAAAGGACTTAAATCCCTTGAGGTTCACGCTCTTCAAATACACGGGGAAAACCTATCTCTATCTGAGGGTGATTTAGGCCAAGAGCCCATTTCAGAGAGCTAGAGCCTCTGACACTTGGGGCAGAAGTGCGAAGAGCGGCCACCGAAGACAATCCTGCGAATGTGGGTGGCACATCGTGAACAAGGCTCGTTCTCCCGTCCATAGGCCTCTAACGAGTGCGCAAAGTAGCCGCTCTCGCCGTTGACGTTGATGTAGAGCGAGTCGAAGGAGGTGCCACCCTCAACCAATGCTTTAGACATTACTATCTCGGCGGCGGCGAGAAGGTTCTCGATCTTTCGCGGTGAAAGCTCATCGCAGCGTGATTGCGGATGAATTTTTGCGCGCCAGAGAGATTCATCGGCGTAAATATTTCCAACTCCACTCATCAAATTTTGGTCCAGAAGTGCTCTCTTAATCTCGGTCTCTTTCTTTCGGTATTTATTAATAACGGCAGATCGATCAAAGAGCGGATCGAATATGTCAGGAGCTATTGCCGAAACCAGTTGGGGCACGGGTCCTTCGTTGGCACTTACGGCCAGCCAGCCAAAAGTTCTTTGATCAATAAAACGCAGCTCCTGATGACCATCGAGGAGCAGACGAGCCCGCAAGTGTTTCTCGTCCGGAGCACCAACGGGCTGAATTCGAAATTGCCCACTCATTCCCAGATGTGCGACCAGGGCGTACGGTCGATCAAGATCAAACCAGAGAAACTTTCCACGCCGAGATATCTCTGCGATGGATGCTCCAGCGACGACATCTAGAGGCGCAACGCTTCGGGGATTTGTCGCGCGATGGTGAAGCACTTGCACTGCGTTAATTGTGGAGTTGAGAGACCAACGCGCAAGACCACGGCGAACAGTTTCTACTTCAGGAAGTTCGGGCATTTAAAACTTCGAGCGCTAGCTTTGCAGCAACCTGCTCGGCCTCGCGCTTGCTCTTGCCGCTGCCTGCTGCAAACCGTTCGTGAGAAAGGAGAACAATCGCGGTAAAACTCTTATCGTGATCTGGTCCAAACTCTGCAATTTCATATTCAGGAACGCTCAACCCACGTGCGGCAGCGAGCTCTTGTAGAGCAGTCTTTGCATCTATCCCAGCACCTTGGGCATTGGCAGTTTCAATCAGAGGGCTAAACCACTCTAAAACTTTCTGGGTGGTAATGATCAAGCCATGTTCTAAATAGATAGCACCTACAAGCGCTTCTAGAGAATCGGCGAGGATGGAATTTTTATCGCGGCCGCCAGAACTCTCTTCACCCTTACCTATGCGAACATACGTTCCAAGCGAGAGTTGCCTAGCGATAACTGCTAAGGCTTTTGTATTTACAACGCCAGATCGCAATGGCGATAAGCGACTTTCGTCGAGATCGGGAAATTTCCGATAAAGCTCTTGGGTGATTATTAAACCTAGGACGCTATCCCCCAAGAATTCCAGACGTTCATTCGTGGGAATACCGCCCGATTCATATGCGAATGAGCGGTGGGTTAACGCGAGTTCGAGCACGTCGGCTGAAACCGAAATGCCGAGGCTTTCGGTGAGGCCGGCGGACAGATCAGACCTCTATTACCTGACGGCGGTTATAAGTACCGCAAGTTGGGCACGCTGTGTGTTGCAATTTTGGCTGTTGGCATTGACCGCAGAGTGATGTTGCGGCAGGAGTTGTCTTCCAGGCGCTACGACGTGA
>CAIKID010000027.1 GCA_903827345.1 uncultured Actinomycetes bacterium
AGAAGGCTGCTGCAAAGAAGTAAGTCCCCATTGAAAAACCCCGCCACTTTTAGTGGCGGGGTATTTTATTTCAAAGAGAACTTCTTAAAATTTACTCCCCGCAATTACTCTCAAATTGTTCGCGCATCTTGGTGCTAACTCGCTCAAATATGCGGGCCAGATCTTCTTGATCCTTCACAGTCAGGTGATCGATAAAGCGAGAGCGGATGCTAGAGACATGATCCGGTGCCGCCTTAACAATTGCTTTCCATCCCTTATCGGTCATGATGGCGAACTGGCCTCGCTTATCAATTGAACACACTTCGCGGCGGACCCATCCGGCTTTTTCCATAACCTTCATGCGGTGTGAGAGTCGCGACTTGGAGATCATGGCGCTTTCAGCGAGTTCGCTCATGCGGATCTGACGTTCGGGCGCCTCACTGAGGTGAACCAATATCTCGTAATCCGACATTGATAATTCGTGGGGTGAGAGGTCATTCTCCATGGCATCCCAGAGACGCCGAGAGGCGACGATATAAGAACGCCAAGCTTTGAGCTCTTTAGGCGAAAGCCACTTGGGCTCTATCTTCTTGGCAGGCATGGCTCAATGGTACTTTGAAATTGATCTTGTTGAAAGTTGTAATACTTCCAACTCGCTGAATATTTCAGTGGTCTATTAGGCTTGACCTATGAGCACAGAGAGAGCACTTTCCAGCGGAGTGACCCACGAACACTTCGACACCGCGGTCTCCCCCAAGGATGATTTCTATCGATATGTGAATGGGAGTTGGCTAAAGAACTTTGAGATTCCAGTAGATCGATCTAGCTATGGATCCTTCACCGTCCTTCGTGAAAAGAGCGAGGCACAGGTACGCCAGATCATCGAGGATCTCTCGCAATCTGCTGCGCAGCCGGGTAGTAACGCACAGAAGATCGGCGATCTATTCCGCTCTTTCATGGATGAAGATCGCATCGAAGCTTTAGGAATCTCGCCTATCTCCGCCGATATTGAACGAACCACCACCATCGAAAGCGCTAGCGACTTATTGCAGGTAATGGGTGAACTAGAAGCGCGTGGCATCGGAGGGCTTTTCTATATGGGGGTTGAAGTCGGTCCTCACGACAATAATCGTTATGTCCTTTATATGGGACAAGGCGGAATTAGCTTGCCCGATGAGGCCTACTACCGTGAAGAGGAGTACGCCCCGATCCGTGAAGCCTTCCTCATCCATGCAACTGCGATGCTAAAACTGGCTGGAGTACCAGATGCAGCATCTCACGCGAGGAGAGTCCTCGCCCTGGAAAGCACGATTGCCGCCAACCACTTCGACCAGGTGAAAGACCGCGACGTCAGTTTGGTGAGCAATGTCTATGACTTCGCCGGATTGATCGAACTAACACCTGGCTTCGACTGGGAGTTATGGATGAAAGCTGCCCAAGTCCCAGAGCGCGTCATGCAAGATCTCATCCTTCGACAGCCATCTCACTTCGCTGGCATCACAGAGCTTCTCAACAACTTTGATCGGGACTCCTGGCGCTCATGGCTTACCTGGCATCTGATCTCCGGCTCCGCCGCCTTTCTGTCGCAAGAATTTGTGCAAGAGAATTTTAACTTTTATGGCAACACTCTTTCTGGCACACCAGAGCTGCGCGAACGTTGGAAGCGTGGCGTCTCTTTGGTCGAGGGGTGTCTTGGCGAAGCAATCGGCGAGGAATACGTCGCTCGCCACTTTCCACCCGCCGCCAAGGTGCGCATGACCCGATTGGTCGAAAACCTCATTGAGGCTTATCGAAGAGATATTACAAAGTTGTCGTGGATGAGTGATGCGACGAAGGCAAGAGCCTTAGAGAAACTCAATAAGTTCACTGGAAAAATTGGCTACCCTGATAAGTGGCAGGATTACTCCAAACTCACGATCGTCCCCGACGATTTAATGGCTAACTTAGAAGCCGTTACTACATTTGGTCAAGATTATGAGTTCGCCAAGATAGGTGGGCCCATCGACCGACTGGAATGGGGTATTACGCCTCAAACGGTAAACGCCTACTACCACCCGCTTTACAACGAAATTGTCTTTCCGGCGGCAATTCTGCAGCCCCCGTTCTTCAATCTAGAGGCGGACGATGCGGTCAACTACGGAGCTATCGGTGCTGTTATCGGCCACGAAATTGGTCACGGCTTTGACGATCAAGGCTCCAAATTTGATGGCGATGGGCAGCTTAACAATTGGTGGAGCGCCGAAGATCGCGCCAAATTCGAAGATCTCACCAAGGAACTGATTGACCAATACGAAGCCCTACATCCAACGGATGCACCCGAAGTACATGTAAATGGAGCCCTCACGGTCGGTGAGAACATTGGCGATCTCGGTGGGGCGGGAATTGCCTACGAGGCCTACCAAATCTCCTTAGAAGGCGCTGTAGCGCCTGTTTTAGAGGGTCTGAGCGGAGCACAACGCTTCTTCATCGGATATGCCCAAACATGGAATGGCAAGGTGCGTCCCGAAGAGTTGAAACGTCGAATAGCTACCGATCCGCATTCACCTGATGAATTTCGATGCAATCAAATTCTGAAAAATATCGGGGCATTCGCCCTCGCTTTCGATCTTGCCCCAGGAGATGCCCTTTACCTGCCAGAAGATGAACGCGTCTCGATTTGGTGATGCGAAAGAACTTCAGAGCTTAATATCTAACCCCACAATTGGCAGGCAAAGGTCGCCCTTGACCCACTAAGCCCTATTCTGGGAAGTGGCAAGCGACTGTAGATGCGCCGACCTGTAGCAACGCTGGCGCGGTTGCGTGGCAGATATCCTGCGCTTTCCAGCAACGAGTGCTAAATACGCATCCCGAAGGTGGGTTCATTGGGCTCGGCAAATCTCCAGTCAAGATTATCCGCTCGCGAGTTTTTTCAAGTCTTGGATCTGCCTGTGGTACTGCCGACAGGAGCGCCTTCGTATAAGGGTGACGAGGAGTCGAGTAGAGATTATTAGAATCGGAAATCTCCATGATCTTGCCCAGATACATGACAACTACCCGGTCAGAAATATGTTGGACAACTGATAAATCATGGGCGATGAAAACAATAGTGATGTCATCTTCCCGCTTCAGATCTTCCAGCAGATTAATAACCTGGGCTTGAATTGACACATCCAGCGCCGAAACGGGCTCATCGGCAACTACAAATTTGGGTTTGAGTGCAATCGCACGGGCAATTCCAATTCGCTGACGCTGTCCCCCAGAGAATTCATGTGGATAGCGATTGAAATGCTCTGGATTTAAGCCAACCCGTTCCATGAGGCGCTGCACTTCACCTTTAACGCCGCCGGTGGGAGTAACACCCTGAATTTCAAATGGGGCGGAGATGATCTTTCCAATGGTCTGGCGCGGATTGAGGGCTGAGTATGGATCTTGAAAGATGATCTGCATCTCGGCACGCAAAGGTCGCATCTGTCCTGGCGAAAAATTGGTGATCTCTTCACCTTTATAAAATATTTGACCGCTCGTTGGTTGAATGAGCTTCAAGAAGGTTCGCCCTGCAGTCGTCTTACCGCAGCCGGATTCGCCAACAATACCGACTGTTTCGCCTTGGGCGATATCCAGCGAGATGCCATCTACCGCTTTGACTTGGCCCTTTGTATTATTAAAAAAACCGCTCTTCTTAACGCTGAAATGCTTCGTTAAATCCTTAATCGAAAAGAGTGCTTCGTTCGACATTTATTTGGCCTTCCCTGCTGAAAAGAGAGCGGCACGATTTGCTTCTGGGATGTGACACCTTGAAACGTGAGAACTATCAGTACCGGTGAGAACTGGAAGCGAGGCATCGCAACTTCCGGCGGGGGCGTTGGCGATATACGTACAACGAGGAGCGAACGCGCATCCTGATGGCAAACTAATAAGTGAAGGTGGCTGCCCGGGAATGGAATTCAAACGACTCTTTTTGCCGATCGTAATCCTTGGCACTGAATGTAATAAACCGACGGTGTATGGAGCCATAGGGTTATAGAAAATATCATCAGCGCTGCCCTGCTCGACGAGATTTCCGGCATACATAACAGAGACTCGATCGGCGATCTGG
>CAIKID010000028.1 GCA_903827345.1 uncultured Actinomycetes bacterium
GGCATCAAGGTAGTCATTTCATTGACGCGTGCCGACATCACCTCGATCTCCTCGCGGAACTCTTCATTCCTTGCGCGCAGTCTGAAACGTAGCTTGGCAATAAAGATTGCAATGAGCGGAGCGAGTACTAGAAAGAAAGGGAGGAAAATCGGGACTTTTATGGCGGTGATGACTATTGCCCCGACTACGCCGTTGATGGCAGTTGAGCCGCCGTCCGATAAATTTCGCACCATCTGTTCGATATTCTCCACATCGCGCACAATCTTGGTCTGCAAAACACCAGCGTTTGATCTTAAGTAGAAACCCATCGTGAGCTGCTGCATTCGCTCAACGAGGGCTGATCGGAGTCGGTTCTCGACCTCGCGGATCGCCTTGCTCTGCAGCCTGACGTAGAACAAATTCATGGGCCAGTTCTGGAGAGTTACTACGGCGAGAATTGCTACGTTTATCAATAATTTCGCGAGACTTTTGTGCGAGGCGATAATGTCAATTGTGTTCGCTGTTAAGAGCGGAATCACCCAGGTCGGCGAGTGCTTGATACTAAAGAAAATGAATGCGAAAAATACCCGAAGTTTTTGCTCTTCAAAGAGATAGAGCAGGGTCCGGATTGGACTCTCTCCCACATATCGGTGTTCTACTTCCGAAGTGTGGAGGCGGCTAGGCACGCGCTGAGTTGACCTTCCGCATATGATGCTTTCGACACAGCACTTCGTAACCGATTTTTTGAGGTGTACCTACATCTCCAGGAAGAATTTGATCACCCTCGGTAACCATTACCCCATTTGCTACACGAGCATTATGGGTAGCGCGAGCACCACACCAACACAGAGCTTCAACCTGCAAAGGTAGAACGCGGTCAGCTAATTCAATCAATCGTTCAGATCCTGGGAATAACTTGGTGCGAAAATCCGTCAAGATTCCGAAGGCAAAGACATCAATACCCATCTCATCAACAACTCTGGATAACTGTTCAATGTGAGAGCGTTCGAAGAATTGAGTCTCATCGCAGATGACATATTCAATCTTACGGCCGTTCGCTTTCTCACTTTCAATGTATTCAAAGATATCGAACTCGGGGCTCACTTCGTAAGCCGTTGCTTGTAAACCCAATCGACTGGTGATTACGCCGGTGCCACCGCGATCTTTATTTGTGAGAATCAACCCCTCAAGACCTCGACTCTTACGGTTATGGGCTGTTTGCAACGCAAGTGTGGATTTACCGCTATCCATCGTTCCGCAGTAATAAATCAATTCGGCCATGCGAGAAAATTAGCGCATAACCTTGGAATGACCAGCCATTGGACTAAGTTACGGTTGTGACGGCACCAACAGCGGAGCGGGTTCAACGCGCTAAATGGGGGTTACGCGCAACATTCTTCTTTATGGGAGTTGCAGTCGCTGCCACCTCTGCCCGTTTTGCAGAAATTAAGGGTCATACCCATACCTCGGTTGCCATATTTGGTTATTGCATCATGGTGGGTAACCTCGGCTCCATTTTAGGAAATTTCTTCGGCTCGCCCTTGAGTCGCAGAATTGGCACACGTCGTACCGCGCAGCTCATTATGTTCGGAATCGCTGGTTCGCAAATTGCCTATGGCTTTGTCAATCAGATCTGGGAGATTCCACTCGTTGCCTTCATCGCGGGAGCCAGTTATTCACTCATGAACATTGGCTGCAACGCCCAAGGTTCAATGATCCAGGAAAACGTGGGGCGTTCCCTCATGCCTTCTTTCCATGGGGCCTGGTCTATTGGGGCATTTAGCGCCTCATTTGTAGCTGGGGCCATCGCTAAATATGTTCCAGTCGAATGGCATCTGCTCGGTAATTCTTTAATAGCGCTCTTTGGGTGCTTGATGGTGTCGCGCTCATTACTTCCCCACTCTGCGGATAAGAATGATGTGGCGATCAACTCCAGAGTTCCTCATGATTTGCCTATCCCGGCAGAGATAAAAAACTTCATTTGGATGGTGGCGATTGGTTCATTTCTCGCAACCATCGCTGAAACATCTGTAGGAGATTGGTCTTCGATCTATCTTAAAGAGGATTTGCACCTTCCCATTGGTGTTAATACTTTGGGATACACCTGCTTTGTCTTAGCGCAAATAATCGGAAGATTCTCGGTTGGACGATGGATAGATAAATATGGAATCCCATTTGTTATACGTGTGGGCGGGTTCCTCGGTGGATTTGGCTATCTCATCGGACTTCTAATCGCCAATGTTGAACGTGGGCACCATCCATATACCGCGCTCGTAGTCATGTGCATTTCTTATGCAATTATGGGTTTTGGGGTATCCCCAATGCCACCTTCGTACGTTTCAATCGCTGGCGGCATTCCTGGAATTCCTACAGCGCGTGCCCTATCGAGACTTGCGATTATCGCTTCAGCAGGTTTCTTCGTAGGTAGATTGGCGGTCTCGACACTTGCTGGACTTTTTGGGCTACCAATAGCATTGCTCTTCCCCGCCACCGCATTAATCGGTTGCGGAGTTCTTGCGCAATTCTTGGATATAAAGCGGATTAAGACCGCGAGTTAGCCAGCACTTGGATTTCTGCAATGGCCTCGCTGCGACTTCACTCTCTCACCCCCGTTAGAATGCACCCGTGAATATTCTAAATTCTATTGAGCC
>CAIKID010000029.1 GCA_903827345.1 uncultured Actinomycetes bacterium
CTACCAGAGGATTAGCGAAGAGTAACTTTAAATTCCGATCGGATGCCAAACCGTCTTGATCTCCATGAAGCTCAAGATGCGCGCTGGCGATTCTAGATCGGTATTGACTCTGATCCGCTTTAAGTTTTGAGCTCCAGCGACCTGAGTCTCTTGCAATTGTTTTGGGGTCAATCCACTGGCATCAATGGCATCAATGTCCATATGCGATGCGGCCCATGGCGCTAATTCCGAACCGCTTCCCGTCAAAACATTAACCACCCCAGCAGGCAAATCGCTGGTCGCCATGATCTCGGAGAAAGTTATCGCTGGCAGCGGGAATTTCTCGGAAGCAATAACTACTGCGGTGTTTCCTGATGTAATGACAGATGCGATTGCTGCGATGAGATTGAGCAGAGATGGTTTTGCCGGGGCAAATATTGCAACAACTCCGATTGGCTCTGGGGTAGAGAAGTTGTAATACGGTCCTGATACAGAATTTGTAGAACCTGCGAGCGCAGAAATCTTGTCGCTCCAACCGGCATACCAGACCAGAAGATCGATGCTCTGTTGTACCTGAAGTGCAGCGGCTCGCGGTGTTACGCCTTCGAGAGCAACTATTTCAGTGACCAGCTGTTCGCTACGACCTTCGAGAATCTCGGCCATGCGATACAAAATTTGACCCCGGTTATAAGCGGTAGCGGAAGACCATCCCGAGAAGGCACTTCGAGCGGCTACTACGGCGTCGCGCAGGTCTTTGCGAGATGCCAACGATGGATTTGCGAGGTGGTTACCTTTGAAATCCTTAATCGAATATACCCGTCCAGATTCACTGCGCGGGAAGGCTCCCCCAATAAATAACTTATAGGTCTTGAGGACATCGATACGGTTTGCTGGTGTCGTCGTCATTTTATTTACCCACCTTCAAATATGCCGTAAGGCCATATCTGCCGCCTTCGCGACCCCAGCCTGATTCTTTATAACCGCCGAAGGGGCTCGCTGGATCAAATTTATTGAAGGTATTTGCCCAGATCACGCCAGCCCGCAACTTCGAGGCGGTCCAGAGGATCTTGGAGCCTTTCTCGCTCCAAATGCCGGCGCTGAGCCCATACGGGGTGTTATTCGCCTTTTCAATAGCCTCTTGCGGGGTTCTGAAGGTCAATACAGAGAGAACAGGTCCAAAGATCTCTTCGCGCGCGATGCGATGGGTTTGTGAGACTCCGGTAAAGATGGTCGGAGCAAACCAGAATCCGGCGGGGGGAAGATCGCAGGGAGGGCTCCAACGTTCCGCGCCTTCGGCTTCTCCGGCGGCTGAAAGTTCCTTGATTTTTGCGAGTTGAGCCGCGCTGTTGATCGCGCCGATATCTGTATTTTTATCGAGCGGATTTCCCAGCCTAATGTGGCTCATCCGCACTTTGAGTTTAGCCAAGACCTCGTCCTGGACGTTCTCTTGAACCAAGAGTCTGGATCCAGCACAACAGACATGGCCCTGATTAAAGAAGATTCCGTTGACGATTCCCTCAACCGCTTCGTCGATAGCCGCATCATCATAAATAATATTTGCAGCCTTGCCGCCGAGCTCCAGAGTGGCGTTCTTCTTGGTTCCCGCGATGGAAGTGGCAATCAATTTACCGACATCGGTAGATCCAGTGAACGCAATCTTGTCGATACCCGGGTGATTAACGAGAGCAGCGCCTGTGGCACCAGCGCCTGTGACGATATTTACAACACCATTGGGAAGTCCCGCCTGCTGGCAGACCTCGGCAAAGAGAAGCGCGGTCAGCGATGTCGTTTCTGCTGGCTTAAGAACAACGGTGTTACCTGTTGCCAAGGCTGGAGCAACTTTCCACGCCAACATGAGCATAGGAAAATTCCAAGGAATGATTTGACCGACGACTCCGTGTGGCTTTGGCGCATCGCCTAGACCTGCGTACTTCAATTTATCTGCCCAACCGGCATGATAGAAAAAGTGAGCAGCAACGAGCGGAATATCGGTATCGCGGGATTCACGAATCGGCTTGCCATTGTCGAGGGTTTCTAAGACCGCAAACTCTCGGGCTCGTTCTTGCAAGATGCGTGCAATGCGGAAGAGATACTTTCCGCGTTCAGCAGCAGAGAGCTTGCTCCACACCTTTACATAGGCTTCGCGCGCGGCTTTTACCGCTAGATCGACATCGGCCGAATTCGCCTCGGCTATTTCTGAAAGTTTCTTACCGGTCGCCGGATTGATCGTTGGAAAGTACTTACCCGACCTGGGCGCAACAAATTTTCCATTGATGAAGAGCTTGTACCTATCGGCAATCGTGACGATAGATGTTGACTCCAGCGCGGGTGCATATTCGAAGGGGTTCATATATTCGCTCTCAGTCCAGGGTCACGTAA
>CAIKID010000030.1 GCA_903827345.1 uncultured Actinomycetes bacterium
CAAGGCTATTAAGATTCATCCGTACCTGATCTGCATTTCGAAGCGAAAGAGAGCGCCAGTGTCGGCATCGAATACCCCAGCAAATCATTTTGGTGGTTCCTTTGGACCTAATGAATGGCTCGTCGATGAGATGTATGAGCGTTATCTGCAAGACCCTACATCGGTAGATAAAGCCTGGTGGGATTTTTTTGCTGATTACACCCCACCCGCGCAAAGCGCGAGCGCTTCAGCGCCCACTGCACAGGCTGGCGTTCCCCCCATTCCAAAGTCTTCAACTGCTACAACTCCACCGGTGGTTCCAACGGCCACGCAAGTCGTTGCGCCAACTCCAGTGGCACCAGCCGCACCACAACCAACTCCTGTCGTGCAGGCTCCGCAAGTATCTTCAACTATTACCCCAGCCGATCCCGTCATTAAACCAATCCCGACTTTAGTTACACCTGGCGCTGCGACGATGGAACCAATCCGTGGAGTATCTGCTCGCGTCGTACAGAGCATGGAAGCATCGCTCAGCGTTCCTACCGCGACCAGCGTTCGCGCAATGCCTGCCAAACTTATGATCGATAACCGCACCGTCATTAACAATCACTTGGCGCGCGCTCGCGGTGGCAAAGTTTCTTTCACCCATCTCATCGGTTACGCAATGATCAAGGCGCTGCGCGCCATGCCAGAGATGAATACATTTTTCGGCGAACTCGATGGCAAACCTGCTCTGGGTCGCCCCGAACATATCAACTTAGGAATCGCGATCGACTTGGCGAAGCCCGATGGTTCGCGCCAACTCTTAGTACCTTCCATTAAGGGCTGCGAAGATTTGGACTTTGCCCAGTTCTGGGCTTCTTACGAAGAGACCGTTCGTAAGGCACGTACCGGCACACTCACCGTCGAAGATCACGCTGGCACTACGGTTTCGCTCACCAATCCCGGAACTCTGGGAACGGTGCACTCGGTCCCCCGCTTAGTACAAGGTCAAGGTTTGATTCTTGGCGTCGGAGCCATGGATTACCCCGCAGAGTTCCAAGGGGCGAGCGAAGAGACTCTCACCAACTTAGCCATTTCAAAGACCATCACACTTACAAGCACCTATGACCATCGCGTCATTCAAGGTGCACAATCCGGTGACTTCCTACGCCGCATTCATGAATTAATTCTTGGCGGCGACCACTTCTACGATGAGATCTTCTCGGCCCTGCGCATTCCATACGAGCCAATTCGCTGGAGCGTTGATTTCCATTTCTCCAAAGAGGATCAGATCAGCAAGACCGCTCGCGTACAGCAGTTAATCGACTCATATCGCACCTTTGGCCACTTGATGGCTGATACCGATCCCCTGCGCTATCGCCAACGCAGTCACCCCGATCTCGATGTCGTTAATCATGGGCTTTCACTCTGGGATCTCGATCGCGAATTTGCGACCGGCGGTTTTGGCGGAAAGTCATTTATGAAGTTGCGGCGCATCCTCGGCATTTTGCGTGACTCGTACTGCCGCTCTGTCGGCGTTGAGTACATGTATATGGAAAATCCTGTTGAACGTAAGTGGATGCAGGAGCATGTTGAAGTTGGTGCACCGCGTACGCCTCGTGAAGAGCAACTACGTATCTTGCGCAAGCTCAACTCAGCCGAAGCCTTTGAATCATTTTTGCAGACCAAGTACGTCGGACAGAAGCGCTTCTCCCTCGAAGGCGGAGAGTCCCTCATTCCATTGCTCGATGCGATCCTCGACAGTTCTGCCAAGAGTGGAATGGAAGAGGTCTGTATCGGTATGCCACACCGCGGCCGCCTCAATGTATTGGCGAATATCGGTGGCAAGTCATATGGCCAGATCTTCCAAGAGTTCGAAGGTCATTACGCCGAGAATTCCGTACAGGGAACTGGTGACGTTAAATATCACCTCGGTACCAAGGGTGTATTTAAAGCTGACTCTGGTGAGACCACCAAGATCTATCTTGCTGCAAATCCTTCACACCTCGAAGCCGTTAACCCAGTATTAGAAGGAATTGTCCGCGCCAAGCAAGATATCAAGGGCGTGCATGAGGCCTATTCAGTACTACCAATTCTGGTCCACGGCGACGCTGCATTCGCAGGTCAAGGCGTTGTGTCAGAGACCCTCAACCTTTCCCAACTCAAGGGTTATCGCACTGGTGGCACCATCCATATCGTTGCCAATAACCAAGTTGGATTTACAACATCTCCCCATGCAGCTCGTTCATCCACGTATTCGACCGATATCGCCAAGATGATTCAGGCACCGGTATTCCATGTCAACGGTGATGACCCAGAGTCAGTTGTGCGCGTGGCTCGCCTGGCCTTTGAATATCGCCAAGAGTTCAATAAAGATGTCGTGATCGATATGGTCTGTTATCGCCGCCGCGGTCATAACGAGGGCGATGAGCCAAGTTATACCCAGCCAATGATGTACAAACTCATTGAAGCAAAGCGCAGCACCCGTAAGTTGTATACCGAAGCGCTTATTGGTCGCGGAGATATCACCGTCGATGAGGCCGAAGAAGTCTTGCGAGATTACCAAGCGCAACTGGATGCGGTGTATGCCGCGGTTCATAACGTTGAGCCAGAGCAAGCTCCAAGCGCGATCCCAGAAGTTACAGAACCACTCAATTTGCAGACCGGCGTGGCTGAAGCAACGCTTCGTCAGATCGCTGCAACTCAGGTGGCAACTCCCGAAGGATTCGTCATCCACCCACGCCTGGCACCGCAACTGGCAAAGCGCACCGAGATGCTCGATGAAGGCACCGTCGATTGGTCGACCGGTGAACTCCTTGCCTTTGGCTCACTTCTTCTTGAAGGTCATCCAGTTCGCCTAGCCGGACAAGATGTTCGCCGCGGAACTTTCTCTAATCGCCACGCGGTTATCGTCGATCAGAACACCGGTGGAGATTGGTTCCCATTACGCGGACTCATCAACGATGACAATCAATTCTTCGTATTTGACTCACTGCTCTCAGAATATGCAGCGATGGGATTTGAGTACGGCTACTCCGTCGAACGCGAAGATGCTCTTGTTCTCTGGGAGGCGCAGTTCGGTGATTTCGCCAACGGCGCGCAATCCATTGTGGACGAATTCATTTCTAGCTCTCTGCAGAAGTGGGGCGAGCGTTCATCAATCGTTCTGCTCTTGCCACACGGTTATGAAGGCCAAGGACCAGATCACTCCTCTGCTCGTATCGAACGCTATCTTGCGCTCTGTGCCGAAGAGAACATGACTGTTGCCCAGCCAAGCACGCCTGCCTCTTACTTCCATCTATTGCGTTGGCACACCAAGAACGCAGCGCGTCGTCCACTCATCGTCTTTGAGCCAAAGTCGATGTTGCGCCTCAAGGCAGCGGCCTCCGGTCTCGCTGATTTCACATCAGGAACATTTAGACCGCTGATCGATGACAGCACTGTCACCAACGCGACTCGTGTGATCTTCTGCTCTGGCAAGATCTATTGGGATCTCGTTGCAGAACGCGCCAAGCTCGGTGAGAACACCACCGCGATCGTCCGCGTCGAACAGCTCTATCCATTCCCTATTGAAGAGTTCATGCGCGTCGCAAACGCCCACCCACATGCCAACCTGCTCTGGGTGCAAGATGAGCCAGCCAACCAAGGTCCATACCCATTTGTTGCTCTCAATACCTTTGAGGCACTTGAAGGTCGCACCTTGCGTCGCGTTTCACGTCGCGCGACTGCAAGCCCAGCAACGGGTTCACATCACTTGCATGAAGAAGAGCAGCACGCTCTGATTACTGAGGCATTTACTCGCTAAAGTCGAAGTGCTCCCCGCGGAGCGCTTTCTTGTATTTCTTATAAGTTCCGTTGGCTCTGTGGATACCGCGCTGACGTCTCAGCGTTCCTCCATAGGATGTAAACGAAAAACGAGGAAGAACACCCCTAAAGAGAATTAGATTTTTCTTCACACGGAACATTCGATCCCTGAACAAGAATTGCTGAGTTCGATTCCGTTCGCCATGTCCAAAGTAAGCAAGCGAACCCTCAATCCATCTTTCTAAGTCATTCTTTTCTCGAGTGTGAATCACCCATCCTGTTGTATCAAAGTTCGGATTAAGAATGGACTCTGAGGAACTGGGCCACAATTCACATAGACCCTTTTTCATCGCAATTGGATAGGCGAACCTCTCTAAAATTGGGGTTCGAGCCAGAGCGCGCAACCAGAATGGACCTCTATGAAAATTAAATTCTGGATGGAAATCGTGGGGATAATCATCCCACCCTCTGATTTTCATATCGTCTCCTCCAATTTAGGAAAGACTACTCTAGCCCCTGCGGAAGCGAATCAGAACTCGACCGACAATTTCACGTGGCGCCAGCAATCCCCAAGTTCTTGAATCGGTGCTGGCATCTTTGTTATCGCCCTCGACCCAAAGTCCATTTTCATCTGCTCGCATCACGCGCTTGATCAACAGGATTCCGGGATAGC